>JADLHG010000003.1 GCA_020848905.1 Deltaproteobacteria bacterium | reverse complement strand
GCGTCCCTCGAGCTCGAGCCGCTGTCCCTGCTCGTGCCGCACGCGGAGGGTCAGGCCGGCCTTCCCCGAGGCGCGCACGTTGGGCCAGACGCGGCTCGAGGAGGCCAGGTGCCCGCTCCGGGGCAGCTCGAGCGCGGCGCCGAGCTCGAGCTGCAGCGGGGGGAGGCGCTCGGGGCGTGCCGTGAGCGCGCGCTCGACGAGGCCGGAGAGGGTGAGCCGCAGGCCGCGCGAGGGGATGCGGGCCGAGAGCTCGCGCAGGTCCACCGTGCCGCCGGGTCGCAGGGCGGTGCGCAGCGCGAGCGCGATTCCCTCCACGGGGCGGTCGAGCACGCGGCGCAGGCCGAGGCGGCCAATCCGGCTGCGCAGGCGGAGGTCCCCGGCGAGGACTTCGATCCGGGGCGGGAGAGCTGGCCAGCGCGGCTCGAGGCCCCGGAGGTCGCTCTCGAGGTCGAGCGATACGTTATTAAGGTGCGCCCCCTGCTGCGCGTGGCTCAGCCCGCGGAGAGTGGTTTGCAGGGCGATCCGGACCGGCTTGCGGGCCCCGCCCGCGTGACGCGCCGCCAGTCGGGTCTTCAGTCCTTCCACGTGGAGGTGCTGCCCCGGCTGACGCAGCGAGAGGGCCTCCACCGCGGTCTCGACGGTGGCCTCGGCCGAGGCGAGAGCCACCGGTTTCCCTGCAAGCACTGCCGCGAGCGGCACGGGCGCGCTGAAGGTGGAGCGAATGCGAAGCCCGCGGCTCGAGAGACCGGCGGAGTCGAGGCGGAGGCCTTCCGCCTCGAGGCGCGTCTGAACCGTGGCCCCCGAGGGGCTCAGCTGCACGGCGAGGGGGAGCTTGAGCCCCGTGGCGAAGACGCCGGCCTTGGGGAGCGCGAGGCCCGCGAGGCGCTGATCGGTGGCGACCTCCAGCAGGCCGGGTCTGGTCTTGATGGTCCAGCGGTCGTTCACGCCGCGCAGGCGCAGACCCGCCGTGGGGTCCTCGAAGGTCACGCCGTCGAGAGAGACCTGCGCGTCCAGCTCGAGGGGGAGCGGGCTCTGGCGGGTGCAGCACCAGGCGGCGAAGAGGGCCCCGGCGCCCTCCTTCGCCAGGGTGCGCGTCACGCGGGCGCGCAGGGTTTCCGTCAGGCGCGTGCGGAGGGCGAGCTTCACGGAGGTGCGACCACGCACGGTGCGGCCGCCGAGCCGGGCGCGGAGGGGGGCCGGCAGAGCCCGCACCACGCTTCCCAGCTCGCCGGGCACGAGCTCGAGGGCGAGCGACACGCCGTCGCGCCCGCCGCCCTTAATGTGACCGTGGGCCGTTGCGCGCAGAAGCTCGCCGAGTCGGAGCTCGAGCTCGGGGAGCTCGGCCGAGCGTTCGCGAAGCTGCGCCGCGGTGGCGAGCCGCAGGTGGAGGGGAAGCTCGATCGCACCGAGGGCAGGGTGCCTCACCCCCACGCGCGCGACGTCGAGGGCGAGGCGCAAGCCCGCGAGCTCGGGGGCGAGCCCTTGCTGGTCCACGCCTCCGGCGAGACGCAGCGTGAGGCCCCGGAGGCTCGCCCCTGGCGCGCGCGCCGACGCGAGGCGCAGCTCCCCCTCGAGGAGGAGGCCCGGGAGGCTGGCGCCCGGAGTCACCTCGACGGCAGACCTCGCGCGGCCGGAGGTCCCTCGGGGAAGCGCGGCGAGGAGCGCCGTCGGCGTCTTCGGAGCGGCGGCACCGACGGGCGCGGCCTGGAGGCGCAGGGTCCCCGAGAGCCCGCGCGCTTCGAGGCGCGGAGCCTTGCCCTGCGGCCCGTCGATCCGGGCCCAGAGCCCCGTGAGCTCTACGCGCCCGGGGTGCGGAGCGAGTCTGGCCTCGTTCGGACGGTCGAGCGTGCCGGCCACGCGCACCTGCTCCACCCGCAGCTCGCCCCCGGCGTCGATCCCGGGCGCGAAGGCGCGGAGGTAGGGGCGCAGGCGGTCCAGGGGGAGCTGAAGACGTTCGAGGTCGAGCGCCAGCCGGCGATCGCCGCGCAAGAGCCCTTCCACGGCCGCCTTCAGCCGGACGAGCTCCGCTCCGTCGAGCTGTAGCCGCAGGCCGTCGACCTGGGCCCTGTCGGCCAGCTCGTCCGCGCGGGCCTCGAGGGCGAGGCCGAGAGCCGCGGCAGGCAGGACGCGCGGCAGGCGCAGCGCGCGGGCCCTCGCCTCGAGGCGCAGCGCGAGCGCCACCTTCAAAGGTTGAAGGCGCTCCACCTTCAGGTCGAGGCGCAGAAGGCTAGCGAGCTTCGCCTCGGTCGGGGGCGCTCCGCTCGCGGCTGCTCGACGGACGGCCACGTTCGCGCGGCGCGGGTCGGGGTTCTCGAGCGCGACCTGCACGTCGAAGGCGCTCCCCGACGGCGCGTAGCGGCCCTTCGCGGTGACCTTCAGCGCGTGCAGCACGGCGCGCTGCTGGCCGTCGTCGAAGTAAGCGCCGAGGCCGCTCACCACGAGCTGGTCCAGGATGAGCTCGAAATCCGATGGGGGCTTCGCCGGCTCCGGCTCCTTTTCGCCCTTCGGCAGTCGCTCCAGAAAAGCGAGCCAGCCGAGCTTTCCGCCTCGCGCCTCGGCGTAGGCCACGGGGCGTTCCACGCGGAGCTCGAGCACGCGCAGCCGGCCTTTCGGCAGCTCGCTCAGGTCGTAGCGCAGCAGGAGACGGTCCACCGTCAGGAGCGGCAGCCCGTAGCCCTCGGGGGGTCCGAGCCAGAGGTCGCGCAGCTCGACGCGGCTGCGGGGTTCGAGCGCGAGGTGCCCGAGGTAGATCCGCTCGTGCCCGAGCACCTTCTGCAGGATCGGCAGCGCGGCCCGGCGCAGGAGGTCGGCCGGCGGTGCCGCCAGAAAGGCGGTCGCGAAGAGGGCGAGGCTCGCCACGGGGACGAGCACGAGAAGACCGAGTCGCGTGAGCCAGCGTGCGACGGGACCGCGCCTCTTCCGGCCAGCCTCGGTCAAGAAGGCCCGGGGTTGCCCGTGGAGCGCGACCGCCGGTTCAGGCTCCACTTCAGCGCGGGGGGCGTGATCATCGTGGTGACGATGACCATCACCACCACCGCCGAGTAGACGCCCGGCGAGACGACGCGCTCGCCCTTGACCGTCAGCGCCGCGCCGATGTTCGCGAAGATGAGTCCCACTTCCCCTCGCGGGATCATGCCCACCCCGACGGAGAGGCGGTCCACCCCGCGGCCGAGCGCGCCCAGGGCGCAGGCCTGCTTGCCGAGGATCGCCACCGCGGTGATGGCCGCGGCGAGGCTCGCGACCCCCGGCTGCACGAAGGCGCGCAGATCCGTCCGCATGCCCATCAGGACGAAGAAGACGGGCACGAGGAAGGAGGCGATGGGCTGCACGAGCTCCTCGAGGCCGTGCTCGCCGCGGGTCACGAAGTCGCGATAGTGGGTCTCCTCGAGGATCAGCCCCGCGGCGAAGGCTCCGACGATGGGGGCCAGGCCGATGGCGCCCGCGAGCCAGGAGAGGAGAAAGCAGAACGAGAGCCCGAGCGCGAGCAGGACGCCGCGCGCCTGCAGCTTGGACGCCACCCAGAAGAGTCGCGGGGAGAGGAGCACGCCGAGGAAGAGCGAACCGACGAGGAAGGCCCCCGCCTTGCCCACCACCCAGGCGATCTGGCCCAGGCGCACCGCGTCGCCGTGGTCCGCGGCCGCGATGATCGCCGTGACGACGGCCAGCACGAGCAGCCCGAGCACGTCGTCGATCACCGCCGCCCCGAGGATGATCCGCGCTTCCTTGGTCTGTCCGCGGTCGAGGTCCTTCAGCACCCGCGCCGTGATCCCCACGCTGGTGGCCGTCAGCGCGGCCCCGATGAAGGCGTGCACGTAGACGCTCGAGGCGGGGAGGAGCCAGCCCGAGGCGACCCAACCCAGCCCGAAGGGGGTGATCACGCCGAGCACCGCTACGAGGAGGGCGGAGCCGCCGACCTTCAGCATCTGGCTCACCGTCGATTCGAGCCCCACCTCGAAGAGCAGGATGATCACGCCCAGCCGCGAGAGCAGGTCCACCGCCTGGTCGTGCTTCAGGTAGTCGAGCTGGCCGAGGCCCGCGAGCGAGAGGTTGCCGAGCAGCACCCCGACCACGAGCTCCCCGAGCACCGAGGGCTGCCGGACGCGCGTGGCCAGGTCGCCTCCGAGCTTCGCCGCGACGAGGACCACCGTGAGCGCGAGGAGGACCGGGGCGACGGGGTCTTCGTGGCTCGTGCCCGACGAGGACCCGGGCGGGCCGCTGGCCCAAGCGCTGGCGCCCGCGAGAACAAGAACGAGCACGAGCAGGGCGCCGGCCAGGAGGCCGGGGAGAACGAGCGAGCGTCGCGACGGTCGCGCGGGCATGACCACTCCTTGAAGGGCGGCAGTATAACGCAACCCGCGCCGAGACTCTCCGTCGGGAAAAGGGGGGCGTGATCGCGGACCGTCGGCCAACGGTGCCCGGAAGCTGGTGACACTGGTCAGGGGTGGTGGCCGACGTCGTGCAGCCGCCCGATGGGGCGACGCGCGACAGGTGGTGGGGGGAGCGCGGGCGGCGGTGAACGCACTCGGGGGGTGAGCGAGAGCGCGGGCGGCAGTGGGCGCATGCGAGCGGCGGGGATGGAGCGGTGCGCGGGCGAGGATGGCTAGCGACGGAGGGTGGGCGAGAGCACGAGCGGCGGTGGGCGCACTCGGAGGGCCGGGGTGGATCGGTGCGGTGGGTGTGTGTTTGTGCAAGGAAATCGCTTGACGTCAGACCAGCGACTTGCTACTATTAGCCCTATTCATGATGGCGCACAAACGCAACTCCTCCTCGGGAGATGGCCGGCCTTCAGGCACCCGTGCGCCGGCGGGTTTTGCGAAGCAGCTTCCATTGCCGATGCGGGAGGCGAAGGGCTGGGGCGGGAAACGCAAGGGTGCGGGGAGGAAGAAGCAGCCCGGGAGCAGCTTGCCGCACCGGGCGCGACCGCTCCTGGCCAGCCGGTTTCCGGTGCACGTGACGATGAGGGTCGTGTCAGAGCTACCCAACCTGCGCAAGAAGCCGCAGCTCCGGGTGATCGAGGCCGCATTTCGGGCGGCGCTCGGCCACCACGGGCTCAATCTCGCGCACTACTCGATCCAGAAGAACCACCTGCACCTCATCACCGAGGCCAAGGACCGGGACGTCCTGATGAAGGGGCTACGGGGCCTGGCGATTCGCCTCGCCCGGCGACTCAACGACCGCCTCGGGCGGCACGGGCGGGTCTTCGCCGAGCGCTACCACCAGCGCATCTTGCGCACGCCGAGCGAGACGAAGCACGCCCTCGCCTGTGTGCTCCAAAACCGACGGAAGCACTGCGTGCCGGTGCCGCCCTCGGGAGAGCCCACGGTCGGCGCGCCACGAACCTGGCTCCTGCGCACGGGCTGGAAGCTCCGAGGGAAGCTGCGTACCGACGAAGTCCCGGGACGCTGAGCTTCGAGAGGACGGCGGCCGAGCTCGCCACCGCCTCCGGCGAAGCGGGGCCGCCTCGAGGCGCATGACCGATCATCGTGGATGACAGCCAAAGGGGGGCCGACGGGAGCTCGCGTCCCCTCCGTTCCGCAGGTGACGGCCGTTGCGTCGCACGTCCGCCGGACGTAGCCTTCCCGACGATGCGCGAGCAGGGTACTCGTCCGGTGCCCCAGGAGCCGCGAGAGGGCGTGGCCCGGCGCCTCTCCTTTCTGGACCGCTATCTGACGGTCTGGATCTTCCTGGCTATGCTCGCCGGCGTCGGAACCGGATATCTCTTCCCCGGCATCGTGTCGCTCCTCGACCGGCTCAGCGTCGGCACGACCTCCATCCCCATCGCCGTCGGGCTGATCTTGATGATGTACCCGCCGCTGGCGAAGGTGCGCTACGAGGAGCTCGGGCCGGTCTTTCGCAACCTGAAGGTGCTCGGCCTCTCGCTGGTGCAGAACTGGGTCCTCGGTCCGCTCCTCATGTTCGGTCTCGCGGTGCTCTTTCTGCGCGACAACCCCGAGTACATGGTGGGGCTGATCCTCATCGGCCTGGCCCGCTGCATCGCCATGGTCATCGTCTGGAACGACCTCGCCGACGGCGACCCCGAGTACTGCGCCGGGCTCGTGGCCTTCAACGCGATCTTTCAGGTGCTGCTCTATGCCGTCTACGCCTACCTCTTCATCACCGTGGTGCCTCCCTGGTTCGGTCTGAAGGGGGTCGAGGTGCGCATCACCATCGGCGAGATCGCGAAGAGCGTGGCGATCTACCTGGGCATCCCCTTCGTCGCCGGTATCGTCACGCGCTTCAGCCTGCTCAAGCTCAAGGGCCCACGCTGGTACGAGGAGAGGTTCATTCCAGCGATCAGCCCGATCACGCTCGTCGCGCTCCTCTTCACCATCGTGGTCATGTTCTCGCTCAAGGGCGAGACGATCGTCCAGCTTCCCCTGGACGTCCTCCGTATCGCCATCCCGCTGCTCGTCTACTTCGTGGTGATGTTCTTTCTCTCCTTCTTCATGTCCAAGAAGGTCGGCGCCACCTATGGCCAGGCCGCGACCCTCTCCTTCACCGCGGCCTCGAACAACTTCGAGCTGTCCATCGCCGTGGCCGTCGCGACCTTCGGCCTGCACCACGGAGCGGCCTTCGCGGCGGTGATCGGGCCGCTCGTGGAGGTGCCGGCCCTCATCGGGCTGGTTCACGTGGCGCTCTGGCTCCGGCGTCGCTTCTTTCCGGCTGCGGCACGAGACGCCGAGAAGGTGCGACCGTGACCGACTGGCAGGCCGACGTGGCCCGGCTTCGTGCCCTGCATCCGAAGGGGATCCTCTTTCTCTGCGTGGCCAACTCGGCGCGCAGCCAGCTGGCCGAAGGAATCGCCCGGAGCCTGGCCCCGCCGGAGGTGGCGATCTTCTCGGCGGGCTCGCGGCCGACGCGCGTGCGCCCCGAGGCGGTGGCCGTCCTCGCTGAGCTCGGGATCGACGCCTCGGGCCAGCGCTCGAAGGACGTGGCCGAGATCCCGGCCGCCGAAATCGACGTCGTGATCACTCTCTGCGCGGAGGAGGAGTGCCCCGTCTTTCTGGGACAGGCCACGCGCCTTCACTGGGGTCTCCCCGATCCGGCGGCCGTGACCGGCTCGGACGACGCGCGATGGAAGAGCTTCCGTGCCGTGCGCGACGAGCTGCGGCGGCGTCTCGGCGCGCTCTTCGGTCCGCCAGACGATGGCGCGGGGGGCGAGCGACCGTGAAGGTGAACCCGCGGCTCGCCGTCCTCCTGCTGCTGGCCGTGGCCCAGCCGTCCTGCACGCGGCGGCGGGGCGAGGTGGAGGTGGCGAGCTTCGAGGAGCGCGTTCCCACGGCGGCCGTGCGTGCCCCTCGCGGCCTGCGCGTCGCCGTCGCGGCGATGGTCTCGCCCGAGGAGACGACCGGGGCCTACGCCCGCGTGGTTCGCGAGTTCGGCGCCTCCGTCGGTCGCGCCGCGGAGATCATCCACGGCAGGTCCTACAGCGAGGTGAACGCGCGCCTCGCCACGGGGGACCTGGACCTGGCCTTCATCTGTACCGGCGGGTACCTCGAGCTCCTAGAGGAAGGGCGGGGGAGCGACATCCTGCTCGCCGTCCCGCGCGTGGCCGGGCGGACCACCTACCGGTCGGTGGTGATCGTGCGGGCCGATTCGACGGCGCTCGGCTTCGAGGAGCTTCGCGGCACCCGCTTCGTCTTCACCGACCCGCTCTCCCTCACCGGGCACGCCTATCCCGCATCCCTGGCGCGCACCACCTTTCGCAAGAGCGGAGCATCGTTTGCATCCACCGCGTTCGTGGGGAGTCACGACCGGGCCATCCGATCCGTGGAGCAGGGCCTCGCCGACGCGGCAGGGGTGGACGAGCTCATCTTCCTCGAGTGGACGCGGCGCCGCCCCGCGGGAGCGCCCCGCCTGCGCATCCTGAAGACCTCGCCCGACTTCGGCATGCCTCCGGTCGTGGCGGCGCTGACGGTGTCTGCCGAGACCCGGCGGCAGTGGCAAGAGGCGCTCCTCCGGCTCCACGAGCGGCCCGAGGCGCGGCGCGCGCTCGAGCAGCTCCGCATCGAGCGCTTCGAGCGCGTGACGGCGAAACTCTACGACTCGGCCCGCGAGCTCTGGCGCGCGTTCAAATGAAGGACCATGGCCCGGCCGTGGCGCCCTGGCGCCGCCTGTGGATCAAGCTGGCCGTCTTCGGCGTGCTGGGGGTCATCCTGACCTACCTGCTGCAGTGGTCCACCGTCCGTCACCTGGTCCGGACCATCGAGGACGAGCTCTCCGAGCGCGCGCGTTCTACGACCTACCTCGTGGGGCGTCAGGCGGCCGACGCGCTGCTCTGGGGCGACCGCGTGACCCTGCAGGAGCTCGTGGACACGGTCGCGGCCTCGGCGCCGGTGGCCTACGGCGTGGTGCACGACGGGTCCCAGGTCCTGGCCTCCTCCTTCCGTGGCGGCACGCCGAGGGCGCTCATCAGGTCCCGACCGGACCTCCGGCCGCTCCTCCTCGAGGTGGGCGAGAGACGCTTCCTCGACCTGGCCGTCACCCTGCGCCACTCGCGCCACACCCAGCTTCGCGTGGGGATCGACCTGTCGGCGCACGACGAGCGGCAGCGTCAGCTCTGGCTTCGGCTCACGGGCGTCGCCTCGGGGCTGATCGGGGTGGGCCTGCTGGCGGCGCTGCTCGTGGGGCGGTCCGTGGCGCGGCCGGTCCGCGAGCTCGTCACGGCGCTGCAAACGATCGAGCCCGCCGAGGCACCCGTCGCGCTCCCCGTGCGCCGACGGGACGAGATCGGCCTGCTCACCGCGCAGGTCAACGAGATGCGACGGCGACTCCACGAGGGCTTTCTCCGCCAGGAGGAAGCGCGGCGCCGCGAGATCCACACCGAGAAGCTGGCGGCGCTCGGCTCGCTCGTGGCCGGCGTGGCCCACGAGGTGAATAACCCGCTGGCCGGGCTCCGCAACTGCCATCGGCTTCTCGCGAGCGAGAAGATCTCCCTCGAGAAGCGGAGGGAGTACCTCGAGCTGATGGGCGAGAGCCTCGATCGCCTGCAGGAGACGAGCCGCCGCATGCTGGACTTCGCGCGGATCCGGGAGCCCCGACGCTCTCGCGAGTTCCTGACACACCTCGTGGCGCTCGCGGCCGACCTCGTGCGCCCGACGCTCGTCGGCCAGCGGATCACGCTGCACGCCGAGGTGGACCAGGCGACCGGACTGGCCGTGGACGGGGACCCGACGCAGCTCGCGCAGGCGCTCCTGAACCTCCTGCTGAACGCGGCGTACGTGACGGAGACGGGGGGCGCCCTCTGGATTCGCGCGTATGCGAGCGGGGCTCGGGCCGCCATCGCGGTCGTGGATCGGGGCCCGGGCATCCCGCCCGAGCTTCGCGCGGCCGTGGAGAACCCCTTTTTCACCACCAAGCCCGAAGGGCAGGGGACGGGGCTCGGGCTCTCGGTGACGCGGACCATCGTGGACGCCCACGGCGGGGACCTGACCTTCGACTTCCCGCCCGAGGGAGGGACCGTGGCGACGATCTGGTTGCCGCTCGCGAGGAACGAGGCCCCACCCGAGACGCTCAGGGCTTGAGCTTCTCCCAGAGGTTCTTGCGGGAGATGCCGAGGATGCGCGCCGCCTCCGCGCGACGACCATCGACGTGCTCGAGGACGCGCTCGATGTAGAGCCGCTCGAAATGGCGCACGGCCGCGGGGAGGTTCGGAAAGCCCTCCAGGGCCAGTAGGCCGGGCATGCTGCCGCGAAAGGGTGCCGGCAGGTGCGCTACGTCGATCGCGGCACCGCGCGAGAGAGCCAGCCCGTGCTCCAGCGCGTGAAGCAGCTCGCGCACGTTGCCTGGATAGTCGTAGCCGAGCAGCGCCGCCACGGCGGCCGGCGTCAGGTGCGGGAGCGGTACGCCCCGGCGGTCGACCGCGCGGTGCAGGAAACTGCTCACGAGCAGCGGGATGTCGCCCCGACGGTCGCGCAGCGGTGGCACCACGATCTCGATCACGTTCAGGCGAAAGAAGAGGTCCTGACGGAAGACGTTCCGCTCCACGTCCACGCGGAGGTCGCGATTCGTGGCGCCGACGAAGCGCACGTCCACGTCCACGGAACGGCTGCTGCCGACCGGCTCGAAGCACTTGAGCTCGATCGCGCGCAGGAGCTTGGCCTGGTGGTCGAGCCGCAGCTCTCCCACCTCGTCGAGAAAGAGCGTGCCGCGGTGCGCGGCGAGGAGCCGTCCCTCGCGCCGCCGGAGCGCTCCCGTGAAGGCCCCCGCCTCGTGCCCGAACATCTCCGCCTCGAACAGGTCTCCCGGGATCGCCGCGCAGTTGACGTGCACGAAGGGGTGACCGGTGCGCGGGCTCCGTTCGTGCAGTGCGCGGGCGCAGAGCTCCTTGCCGGTGCCCGTCTCGCCCATCACCAGCACGTTCACGTCCGCCTCGGCGGCGGCGTCGACCCGCTCCAGCACGCGTCGGATGGCCGGCGAGTCGCCCACCATCTCGACGGCCCGGCTAGGTCCTCCCTCGGGGCTCGGAGCGCGGAGCCTCCGTTCGGCGGCGATGCGCTCGACGCGCAAGAGCAGCGCGTCGATGTCGAAGGGCTTGGTGATGTAGTCGTGGGCGCCCCTGCGCATCACCTCGACGGCGTCCTCGACCCGGCCGTAGGCGGTCATGACGAGCGCGGCCGCGTCGGGCTGGACCTCCCGAAAGCGAGCGAAGAGGGTTAGTCCGTCCACGTGCGGCAGGCGAACGTCCGTCAGGAGGAGGTCGACGCTCTCGGCGTCGATGGCGGCGAGAGCCTGCTGCCCGTCGGCGACGGCGAGGACGGTGTGGCCCGCCTCCTCGAGCGCGTCCCGGACCGTTACGCGGACGGGACGGTCATCCTCGACCAGCAGGATCCGCAACGCCGGCCTCCCTCTGCTGTCCGCCTGCCAGAAACCGCTGGTCGAGCGCGATGAGAGCGTGCAGGGCCTCGGCGAGGGCGCGCATGAAGCCGGTCTTGGCCCCCCCCTTGACCTTGTCGACGAAGGCCGGGATCCACTGCGCGAGGTGTCGGTCCACGAAGTGCCGCTGCGCCTCGCTCCCCGCCGGTTCCCGGTCCGCCAGCGTGGCGAGGAAGGTCAGCTCGAGCCCCACGTGGTCCGGAGGGATCTGCTTCATCCCGTCGTAGCCCACGCCCGCCTCGGCGTAGCAGCGCAGCACCTCACGCGCCGGCTCGCCCCACACCTCGCGGTCCTCGGCGCGATAGAGGCTCTCCCAAGGGGGAGCCAGGGCCTTGCGCCCGAGGCCGAGGAAGAGCAGCCCGTAGTCGGTGCGGATCGCGTCGGTGTGCTCGGTCTCGCGCAGGCTCTGTCCCAGCCGACCGAGCGCGGCGCTCAAGGCGGGTGCTCCAGTGGCCTTGGCCGCCAGGCGTTCGAGCACCCCCTCCGTGCGCATGCCGTCGAGGAGTTCGGCGGTCGGGCACTCCCTGAGCAAGCCGCCGATGAGGTGGTAGCTCAGGGAGCGCAGATTGCCTTCGCCCCCCCAGGCGAGGCCGGTGGTCGTGTCGTGAGGGCTAGCCATCGCGTTTGAGACTGAAGCGCACCGACGGGTTCGTCAAGGCCGGGTCGCTGAGGTCCGCGTAGCCGGTCGGCGGCTCCGTGGTCTTCTTGGCCTCTCCGAAGGTTCCGCCGTCGATCTTCGCCAGGTCGGCGCTGAAGTGCAGCGCGTACGAGGTGCAGGAGAGCACGCAAGCCGGTATCCGCTTCTCGACCGGGAGCACCGTGCTGTTCAGGCGGTGCGCGCACCCCGTGCACTTGTCCGCCTTCTTCGTCTCGGGGTCGTAGGAGATCGCCCCGTAGGGACACGCGGCGATGCAGCGCCGCGCGCCGGTGCACTTCTTCTCGTCGATGGTGACGACGCCGGTATTCGCGTCCTTGGTGATCGCGCCGCTCGGACACGCCGTCACGCAGGCCGGCGTCGCGCAGTGGTTGCACGACATGCTGATGAAGCGGCGGAAGGGCTGCTCCGCCCCCGCGGCTCCGGTGAAGCCCTCCTGCTCGATCACCCGCCGGCGGCGCAGGCCGGGCTTGAGGTTGAACTCCTGCTTGCAAGCGGCCTCGCAGCCCTTGCAGCCGATGCACTTCGCGATATTCACATGCCAGCCGAATTGGGGCATTAGCTCTCTCCTTTAGGCTTTCACGACCTGGCAGATCGCGTCCTTGTTGGCCACCTGAGCCGAGTGGGTCTCGGCGCGCGCCGGCAACAACCAGCCGTCGTGAGCGCCTCGTCCCATCGCGACGCGTCCGAGCGCCCAGTGCCCGAAGCCCCGCACAAACCCGACGGTGTCCTGCCGGATCGTGAAGGCCAGGTGTGCCTTGGCTTTCACGACGCCGTAAGGGCTCTGGACCCAGACGGCATCTTCTTCCTCGATGCCCCGCGCCTCGGCGGTCTTCGGGTGCATGATGAGCCGGTTCTCGGCGCGCAGCTCCATCAGCCAGGGGTTATTGAAGGTGCGGCTGTGCGTGTGCTCGACCTCCTTCCAGGAGATGAAGTAGAGCGGGAAATTGGTCGTGGGCTGCTCGAGCTGTCCTTGGTACACGGGGAGCGGGTGAAACCGCACGTCTCCGGCCACGCTCACGCCGCCGGGCTTGGTCTTGCCCGTGTAGGCGTCGCCGAGCGCCGGATCCCAGAACTGGAAGCGCCCGCTCTGCGTGCCCAGGATGCCCGGGGCCTCGTCGTAGGTGGTGGGCGTCGCGCTCGTGGCGTAGCCCAGGATCTTGCCGTCGGCCTTGTTGCGCACCACGAAGACCTGGTCTCCGGCCGGTCCGAAGGTCTTGACCTCCATCGCCGCCGCGTCGAAGGCCTTTCCCGTCGCTGTCTTCTTGTGCTTCTCGTAGTGGGTGCCGCCCTTGGCCGCGCCGAAGTCCTCCATCCAGAGGCCCTCCTTCTTCAGCTCGTCCCAGGTCATCTGCTTGGTCCAGCCGCCCTTCATGAACTCGATCCACTCGGCCTTGTTGTACTCCTCGTCGACCGTGAAGGCCGGAAGGGTCTTGAAGCCGGCGAGCCCCATCGCACCGCCCAGGTCCATGAAGAACTGCGCCTCGCTGCGCCCGCCGATCCAGGAGCTCACGACGGGCTGGCGGAGGTTGTTGGCCCGGAACGTGACCCAGCGCGCGTTGTAGTCGAAGCGTTCGAGGTAGTTGGAGCCGGGGATCACCACGTCGGCCAGGAGCGCGGTCTCGCTCATGTGCGTGTCCACGACCATGACGAACTCCATCGCCGAGAGCGCCATCCGTGTGCGCTCCGGGTCGGGCATGGACATCGCCAGGTTCTGGAAGACCACCACGCAGGCCTTCACCGGGTAGGGGATGCCGAGGAAGTCGCGCTGGGTGATCATCGTTTCGCGGGCGTCCACATAGCTGCCCGAGCCGTGCCCGTAGACGTATTTCTTCGAGAAGGGGGTCTTGGCGGGGATGGTCGTCCCTGCCGGGTAGGTAACGCCGTTCTTGTCGATGAGCGTGCGATTCGAGGTCGCAGCCTCGGTGGTGGTGATGTCCACCGTGCCGTCGGCGTGCCAGCCGTCTACCGCGGGCCACGCGGAATTCTTGGGCAGCCGGCTCGGACCTTGCCGCTCGGGGACGATCATCGTGCCCGGCTTGTCGATCACACCGAAGAGGCCGAGGAGCATGCCGATCGCGCGCCCGCCCTGGGTCGCGTTCATCTTGTGCCCGGGGCCCGACCAGGAATCGATGCAGATCTTCTTGCCGGCCTTGTAGGCGGCCATCAGCTCGTCGGCGAGCGCCTCGATCGACGACTGCGGGAGGCCGGTGATGCCGGCGGCCCACGCCGCGTTCTTCACGGTGCCGTCGGCGTAGGCGCCGGTGTCGTTCAGCCAGGCCTTGAAGGTGGCGAAGCCGAGGCCCATCTTGGTCGCGAACTCCTCGTTGAAGTTCCCCGTGCCGGCGGCGTTGACGATGCGGTGGCAGAGCGCGAGCGCCAGCGCGCCGTCGGTGCCGGGCTTGACCGCGAGCCAGGTGTCGGCCTTCGAGGCGGTGGTGTTGAAGACCGGGTCCACGTAGGTGAACTTGAAGCCGGGCTTGGCGCGTCCGCGCGCGAAGGCCTTGGCCAGCCAGACCCACTTGATGGCCGAGAGGAAGTTCCAGCCGAAGACGAGCAGGTAGTCGGTGTGCTCGAGGTCAGCGAGGGGGCGCTCGTTGCCCATCGTCGAGCGAAAAGCCGACTTCCGGCTCGTATCGCAGAGCATCGAGTGGTTGTGGTAGTTCGGCCCGCCGAGGCCGGCCAGGAAATCCTGCTGGATGTGCGTGAAGGAGTGGTCCTCTCCGAACCAGAAGAGGGAGCGCGCTCCGTACTGCTTGGTGAGGTTTCTGAGCCTGCCCGCGGCGAGCTGGATCGCCTCGTCCCAGGTGATGGGCACGAAGGAGGAGGAGTCGCCTCGGGGACCCACGCGCTTCATCGGGGTCTGAAGGCGGTCCGGATCGTAGAGGGACTTCCGGGCGGAGTTCCCCTTGCAGCAGAGGCCGGAGGTCTCGTACTTGTCGCCCGTGAGCGCGAGCTGGGCGGTGAAGGCCGAGGAGACGCTCGCCACCTGGTTCGGGTCGCGGTAGGGCTCGATCTTGCGCAGCACGCCGCTCGAGTCGACGAAGCATTCGATGCCGCACTGCCCGCCGCACATGTTGCAGCCCGAGCGGATCCACTTACCCGCGGCGTAGTCGGTGATCTCGGCGGCCTCGGCCTGGGAGATGGTGCGGAAGAGGCCCGGGAGGCCCGTCATCACCGCCGCGCCGCCGCCGACGGCCGCGCTCCACTTCAAGAAGGTCCGGCGGGTCACGCCACGGTGCTCCCGCCCCTGGTCGCTCGTTCTACCGGTGTCGTGCTTGGTCTTCGACATGGCGGTCTCCTCAGAATTTCGACGGGTAGTTGGCATGACAGCCCTTGCACAGGGTGACCGCGACGGTCTTGCGCAGCGCGATGCCCGGGGTCTCCCAGCCGGCGCGCTCGATGCTCACCGAGGCGTGGCAGAAGGTGCACGGCTGGGCGGCGTGGCTGGTCATGGAGTGGAAGGGCTTGAGCTTGGGGTCGAGCGAGACCTCGTTCTTCCGGTCGGTGTGACAGGCCACGCAGTTGGCCTGGGTGTAGATGGCGGTCTTGGCCTTGTTCATTACTGCATGGAGGTTGATCGCGCTGACCATGCGGCGCACGGCGAGCTGCAGCGTGACCTTGGCGCCCGCGCCGACGACGAGGGGGCCGGCGGTGGTGCTCACCGAGCCCGTCGGTACGACCTTGTCGCCCGAGAGCGCCAGGCCGGCGGTCTTGGCCGTGAAGCGGTACGTCCCCGGGGGAACGTCGGCGATCTTGAACTGGCCCGAGGCGTCGGTCGTGGCGGAGAGGCCCGGCGGGTCCGATTCCACCTTCACGCTGGCCAGCATCGTGGGGCCCGGAACGTCGGCGTCGATGACGGTTCCTTGGACCTCGCCGAGGCCGGCCCCCGTGCCGGTGCCCGTGCCCGGGTCGCCCTTGGCTCCCGGGTCGCCCTTCGCCCCCGGATCGCCTTTGGTGCCCGGGTCGCCCTTCGTCCCGCTCGTGCCCGGCTGACCGGGGGCGCCGGCAGTGCCTTCGCATCCGGCGAGCACGAGAGCTGCGGCCAGGGCCAGGACGGTTGAGAAGCACCATTTCACGAGGGGGCCAGGGAGTGAGCGCATCATGGTTCCTCCGAAGGGGGGCACGTTCGCGCACCGGGGACCGCGCCGGCACGCGCGGACCGTGAGCAAGAGGTGCGCCAGTGGCGGAAGGCCTGGATCTGTCGCGGATCGGTCGGCGCCGAGGCTGCGGCCGTTACCAGGCCGTAACGGTTCATGGCGCTCCGAACGTGGCCCGCGTCACCCTTCCGCTACGCGGCTTTCGGGCGCGCCTCCGCGCCGCGCCGCCTCCCTTGACACCCGCATCGCCCTCGACGACCCTTGGGCCCTCGACGAACGCGAGGACGAACCATGGTGCGGAGCTTCCGTGTGGGAACTGTGCTGGGCTTCCTTTGTATGGGCCTCTTGGCGGCCGGCTGCGAGGACAAGGGCACGGCGAAGGGGGACGGCGGAACGACACCCGGCACTGATGGGCAGGTGAGCCAGACGGACGGCGGCGGCCCGCCTCCACCGCCCACCGGGATCGTGATCTTCAAGAAGGCCGGCGAGAGCGCCGAGGCGAGCTTCGACAAGGGGGACGAGTCCTTCCTCGTGCTCCCCTACTTCCCGTCGGAGTCCACGGCCGAGGCCATCGACTACGCCATCAAGGTCACCAGCCCCACCTCGGTGAAGACCTTCGCGCTGCGGCACACCCCGTCGCAGCCGATGCGCGTGACCAACCCCGCCCTCTGGGCCAGGTGGCAGGACCGGCTCGCGGCCGAGTCCTGGGCCCGCTCGCTCGCGCAGAACGTGGTGCGCGGCCCCTTCAACGTGCTGCGGAAGCCGGGCTCGATGAACCAGCCCATGGCGAGCTGCACGCTGAGCAGCCAGTGCAAGGACACGGAGGTCTGCCAGGCGGGGACCTGCACCGGGACGCCCACGATCAAGGTGGAGAAGTTCGCCACCACGTCGAAGACCAAGACCATCACGACCAAGCTGATGAAGAAGGGGAAGCTCGCCGCAATCCTGGTCGACGATCAGGACACGGTGCAAGACGGCGAGCTCACCGCGCTGCTCGACGCCTTCGAGAAGATCATCTACCCGCGCGACGTGGCTCTCTTCGGGAATCCTCCGCTCAAGGCGGGGAGCGCGCAGCTCTCGTCCGACCGCAACGCCGACGGGCTGGTCTGGCTCGTGCTCACGAGCAAGGTCTCCGAACGCAAGAGCGTGGGCTTCTTCGCGGCGAGCGACTTCGACGACGTGAAGAGCGACGCCACCTCGAACGAGGCGGACATCCTCTACGTGCTGCCGCCGTCGACCAAGGATCCGCTGAAGAATGTCTACCCGATCCTGGCGCACGAACTCCAGCACCTGCTCGGCTTCGGCAACAAGGCCTACCGGGCCAAGCTGGCGGGAGGGCAGGCCGCGCTCGAGGCGCTCTGGCTCGACGAGGGGCTCTCGCACTTCGCCGAGGACGCCTGCGGGTACGGCGGCGAGAACGTGACGCTCCTCGACCAGGAGCTCTTCCCGACCTTCTCCGACCACTCGCTCTTCTCGGGCAAGGACAGCATGGGGCTCCGCGCGCTCGCGCTCACCTTCGTGCGCTGGCTCTTCGAGCAGAAGGGGGGGGTGACCTATCCGACCGGGGGGACCGAGCTCATCGCGGACAAGGGGGGCGCGGCGTGGCTGAAGAAGGTGCACGCGAGCGCCAAGATCGGCACGGCCGTGATCGGCGAGACCTTCGGCGACCCCAAGGAGGCCTTCGACCACTGGCTGGCCGCGGTGGCGCTCGACGGGCGCGGCGTGACCGACTACGTGCGCTGGAACTACCAGGCGCTCGTCGAGGACCCGCTCACGAAGAACACCATCGGGCTGAAGATTCGCGGCAAGCGCCGGGACGCGACGGGGGCCGAGGTAGAGCTGAAGGGGCCGATCGAGGCCGCGCTCGCCGGGGCGAAGGAAGACACGATCAAGCCGGCCACCTCGAGCTTCTTCTTGCTCTCGGGGCAAAAAGGGAAGGTCACGATCTCGGTCACGAGCAAGGAGGCGGGGTTCCGCTTCGCCGTCGTTCGCGTGAGCAAGTAGCCGGAGGGGATGCGTGTGAGGTCCTTCGTCGCCATCGTCGGACTCGCCTGGTGCCTCGGGGGAGACGCGGCTGCCACCCCCAAGCG
Source organism: Deltaproteobacteria bacterium (assembly GCA_020848905.1). Lineage (NCBI taxonomy): Bacteria > Pseudomonadati > Myxococcota > Myxococcia > Deltaproteobacteria bacterium. Next base: position 116,836 of record JADLHG010000003.1, on the reverse strand, counting down.
ACCCGCGCGCAAGCAGAAGCCGCCGGCGACCGAGCCGGCCCGCGAGGGGAAGGTCACGGTGGTGCGCGGCATGGGGGAGGGGGAGCCGCAGCTCACCGAGGCCACGGGCAAGCGGTGGCTCCTCACGGGTGACCTGCGCGCGGAGCTCCTGCAGACCGACGGGCACACGCTGAAGGTCTGGGGGAGCGAGGGGGAGAAGAAGCTGCTCCTGCCCACGATCAAGGTCACGCGCTACGAGCTCCTCGACGTGGGGGGGGGCCAGCGTCCGCTCGTGGGGACGCTGCGTCAGGTGCGGGACCAGGGGCTCGTGCTCGAGCAGGAGGCGCGCACGCTGCCGATCACCGGGAGCGCCCCTTTCCTCAAGCGCCTCGGCGAGCGCGTGGGCTGCAAGATCTGGATCGTGGGCGACCTCGAGGGAGGCGCGCTCAACGCGTACAAGTTCGGCTGGCTGAGCTGCCGCCCGATGAAACCCTTGAAGCCGAAAAAGGAGACTGGCACATGAAGCGCACGTTGATTCTAGCGGCTCTCGCGGCACCGCTCTTCGTCGAGACCCCGGGGCGCGCCGAGGACCCCTTCGAGCAGGGCCAGGATGCGCTGGCGGTGAAGGCCTCGGACGGGAGCTCCTCGCTGCGCGCCAAGATGAAGCTGACCAAGATGGAGGACGACATGCTCCTCCTCTCGGTGACGGCGATCGACGACGCCAAGTTCCCGGCCTGCACCTTCGACGCCACCGTGCTCAAGGAGGCCGCCTCCAAGGAGAAGCACTTCAAGTTGATCGGCCGCGGCAAGGCCTACCGCTTCGCGCCGGTGCTGAAGCTCAAGAAGAAGCAGCTCGACCTGAAGGACGCGCTCACCCAGAACAACCTCGGGGCCTGCTACTACCCGCCGGGGACCAAGCTCGTGGTGAAGGTGAGCGGCGTGGATCTGAAGACCAAGGTCTTCAACGCCGCGGCGATCTACCTCAAGTAACAAGACCTGCGGCCTACGCCGCCCGATCCTGCACCGCGCGACTGACCGCGAAGGCGAGCTCCTCGCAGCTCGGGTAGCGTTTCCGCGGTTGCTTCGCCAGCGCGCGTCGGATCACCGGATTGATCGCAGACGGTAGATCGGGGCGCAGCTTCGTCAGCTTCGGCGGAGGTGCAACGAGGTGCCCCTTCAGTATCTTCTTGATCGTGCGCCCCTGAAACGGCCCCTGCCCGGTGAACATCTCGAAGACGGACACGCCAAGCGAGTACACGTCGCACAGGTGGCGCTCCTCGGGGGGGATGGCTCGGCCGCCGATCAGCTCGGGGGCGATGTAGAGCGGCGTGCCGCCCGACACGAGACGGGGGTGCTCGGCGTGCGCGCTGTGAGTCGGCGTCTTCGACGACCCGACGAGGCCAAAATCCGCTATCGCGACGTGGCTGTTTTCGTCCATGAGCATGTTGGCCGGCTTGACGTCGCCGTGGAAGATGCCGCGCTCGTGCATCGCTGCGAGGCCCAGCGAGACCTGGTCCACGATGTTGACGACCGTGTCCAGGGCGAGGCTCTCACCACAGCCGAAGAGCTCTCGGATCAGGGCAGCCACCGAGTGTCCGGGCATGTACTCCATCACGAAGAAGAGCAGCCCATCGCACTGACCCGAGGTGTAGATCTGCACCACGTTGATGTGCCGGACGCTGGCCATCGCCACCGCCTCGTTCTGGAAGGAGTCCACGAGCTCCGGGTCGGCCGCATGGACGGGCAGGAGGATCTTGACCGCCACCTCGCGTTCGAGGAGCAGGTCGTGCGCCAGGTAGACTGCCCCCATCGCCCCCTGACCGAGCAGGTGCTTGAGAAAGTACTTCCTCGCGAAGGTGGTGCCGGCCGGAACGGGCGGGTCCGCGTCTTGACGTCCGGCGGCCGCGAAGATCAGGGTGGCTCTGGCCGTATCCGTGCCACCCGGGCGGCGCGTGTGGGGCGATTTGGCTCGCACCGTGGAGGCGGTCGCCCTCGAATGGAGGTCGAGCGGTCGTGCCCCCGTGTCCGCGCTGTCGGAGAGGCCTCTCTTCGCCCGAGAGGCTCCGCCGGCGGCACGCCTTCTGGTCTCGCCCGAGCCGGAGGTGGCCCCCGCGCCCTTCCCGGCGTGCAGGTCGCGGTTACGCGAGGAACGATCGCGAGTTCGTTTCATGACCCGCTTCGATGCATGCTTCGCGCCACCGCCGACCTCGCCGTGCGCACGCCCTTCGCGCCCGATTCCGGTGACGCGCCTCGCGCAGACTGCAAGACGGGCCTGGCGATCTGCAACGTGTGCACTTCGCTGCGCAGTCGGTGCGATCCATCGCCTGGAGATCGTGCGGGGTGCAGCGGATCTCGCGCGTGGACGGCTGGCCCCCGAGTTGCATTCTCGTGGGTCATGGTAAATCTCGTCGCTTACGGACAAACGGACGTCGGTCTGGTACGGCCGACGAATGAGGACGCCTTCGTCATCGCCGATCTGACGGACCGCCGTCCGGTCGAGAAGAGATCGGTCGCGCGTTTCAAGGTGGGCGAGCGGGGCGTGCTGCTGGCCGTGTCGGATGGGATGGGGGGCGAGCGTGCCGGCGAGGTCGCCAGCACGATGGTCATCGAGTCCATGCGGCGATCGATGACGGTGCTGCCGAGCATCGAGCCGATCCACGAGATCGTCGAGCAGTCGGCGGAGGCGGCGAACCGCGAGGTCTGGACCGCCGCACAGCGGCCGGAGCTCACGGGCATGGGCGCCACGCTCACGGCCCTGCACTTCCACGGAACGTCGGTATACATCGCCGAGGTCGGTGACTCGCGCGCCTACCTGCTGCGCGGCGGGTGTCTGGTCCAGGTGACGCGCGACCAGAGTTACGTCCAGATGCTGATCGACTCGGGGGCGCTGACGCCGGAGCAAGCCGAGACCGCGCCGCTCAGGAACGTCATCCTGCAAGCCATGGGCGTGAAGGCGGACGTGTCGGTCGCGCTCGGTCGGCTGGAGCTGCGCCAGCGCGACTGCTTCCTGCTCTGCTCGGACGGGCTGTCGAACAAGGTGTCGGCTTCCGAGATGCAGCAGGTGATGCTCGCCGCGCCCACCATCGAGGTGGCGTGCACGACCCTCATCAACCTAGCGAAGCAGCGCGGTGGGGAGGACAACATCACGGTGCTCATCGGCGTGGTGAGCGGCGACCTGCCTCCGCTCGTGGAGGGTGAGACCGTCGCCGAGACGCTCCAGATCCTGCAGGAGGCGCCCGAGCTCGGTGCTCTCGGGGTCACCGGCGCCTGAGGCGACCGTGGTCCAGCGAACCGAGCTACGGAGTTACTGCAGGTGCTCCTCAACGAGCCCGAAGCGGTGGGGCGTCAGAACGCGCCACGAAGCCCGGCGGGATGGGTTGCGGCCCAGGGGACCGTCATCAGGCAGCTTCCACGGCGACCCTGAGCTTCAGCCCGCTCGCGGTCACGGCGTCCTGAAGCGCGAGCTGAACGAGCACGCGCGGTGGGTGCCCGAAGGCCTTTGCGAACCGCGCGGCCTGCTCGGGGCTGACGAGGCGCCGGCCCTTCTCCACGTCACAGAGGTACTGGCGAGAGATTCCGACCTTCTTGGCAAAGGCCACCTGAGACAGGTCGTCACGAGCACGCAGCGCTTCGACCGCCGCGCCTCGACAAGAAGAACCCGACGGCGACGTTCCGGGGCGCGCGGCCGAGGCTCTTTTCGGCCCGCCTGGTCACCTTGACCTTCACGCTCTCCCCACACCGGACTACCGGAACAGCCCCTCGAGCGCCGCGGCGTTGTTCAGCTCGTTCGCGCTCGGCGCCTGGACCTTCTGCTGCGCGCCCATGATCGTGCGATAGACCTCGACGTCTCCGCCGACCCAGGAATGGACGAAGCGCGAGAAGGAGTTGTCGGTCCAGAAGAGCCGATAGAAGTGTTCGAGGTGGATCTCCTGCCCCTGCGCGATGAGGGTGCGGAGCTCCTTCTTCGCCGCGGAGATGGCCTTCGGTGTCGCCACCGTGAACTGTCCGGCGTTGGCCTTGGCCAGCTTGCGGTCGCCCGCGGTCGCCCCGACGTTGAAGCCGGTCATCCGGTTGCCGCGCTTCACCTGCAGCTCGATGCGCTCCGCAGCGGCCGGGTTGAATCTCACGCGCGAGCGCGCGAGGGCCAAGTTCCCGACGAGTAGGGTTGCCAGCGCGACCGAAAGCATCACCGTCCGCATCTCTCACCTCCTTGTGGGCGGCGACCGGCGCCGCGTGAGGGGAGTTACGCAAGGGGAGTGCCACGTATCCAAATCGTCGTCCGGAGCGTTTACGGGAGCTTGGATGCGTCTTCCAGGAGCGCGCCGTGGCGCCTGCGGCCTGGCCTGGCGGTCGGGGGTGATGCGCATCGGTTGCAGAGGTGGCAGGACCCGCGAGGGCTCCGCCGCCGCGATCGGGGTGCTTCTCGCTACTGCAGGTGCTCCGGCTCGGGCGCGCGGCTGGCCGGGACCTTCAGCGCCGCGAGCTTCGCGAGGCGGGTGCGGTCCACGATCGTCCCCGTGGCCGGGATCGCCAGCGCACCATCCACCAGCTCGGGGGTGAAGAGGATGGCCTGCGCCTGCCCGTTGTAGCCGAGCTGCACGAGCAGCTCCTCCTCGAAGTACTGGCAGCGCTGCTCGCAGCAGTAGAAGGGCTCGCGGACGCGGTAGAGCCCCTCCGCGGCGAGCGGCTCGAGCGTCTCGGCGTAGCGCGCGTCGGGGACGGTGGTGCCGTGCTCGTGAAAGAGAGCGCGGTTGTTCTTCCAGCCCCTCGGGAGGTAGACGCCGGGGCCCGGGTCGCCGTGGTTGTGGTAGTAGACCAGCACGCCGGCCGGGACGGTTTCTTCGATCGCTTCGGTGGTGCGGTAGAGGCCGCAGGGCAAGGCTCGCGTCACCCGCGAACTATAGCAGGGGTTCCGTGGGGCATGGATCCCTTGTCCGTGCGCCCCGGCCCGCTCTATAGTTCTGCCGCTTCGCGCTATCGAGGGAATCGCATGCGCTACCTGCTTCCCGCTCTGCTCCTGGGTCTTCTCCTCGCCGGTTGCGGCAAGAAGGGCGCTGGCGCCGCCTGCGAGCTCACCGAGGAGGGGGCGAAGAAGTGCGCCTCCTCGCTCTGCCTGAAGGTGCAGTGCGCGTCGGGGGCCACTCCGGCGGTCTGCGCCGGCGGGAACTGCATGGCGGGCGGGTCCTGCGCCTCGAGCGACGAGACCTGCGTGCAGGTCCCCGGCTACAACGCGGCGTACTGCGTGCCGAACTCCGCCTGCAAGTAGCGGCGCGTCGCGCCGGAGGCGACTACTGCCGGGCCAGTCGTTTCGCGACCTCGGCCGCCTGCCGCCGGATCGTAGGTTCCTGGTCCCAGTAGCTCACGAAGCGGGCGAGCGGCAGCGCGTCGCGGCTTCCGATGCGCGCGAGCGCCTCGAGGAGCCGGCTTCGCGCCTCGGCCGGGGCCGCGTGGAGCTCCTGTTCGATCTCGGTGAGGGCGTAGGGCCCGAAGGTCAGCACCTTCTCCAGCGCGTTTCGCTCTTCGCCGGCACCTTTGGCGTTCACGAGCGCGCGCACCGCGACCCGGCAATCCCAGTCGCGGCTCGAGTCGCACCCGCCCGCGCCGAGCATTAGCCCGCCGAGGAGGATCGTTCCGAGGACCGTGCGCGCCGGCATGCGCGCAGCATAGGCGCGGGTGTGGCTCCCGCCAAGGCCGTTTGAGTCGAACCCCTCCGAGCCTCGGTGCCCCCCGCCTTCCGGCGGATGCGGTAAGGCCTCGGTATCAAAGGCCCTGCTCGTGGCACGCGGGTTGCTGTCAGCTACCCGGTGGCCGCGCGGCAATCCATCCTTCTCGTTCTCTCGCTGCTGCTCGTCGCGGGGTCCTCGGACGCCGGGCGCCGGGCCGGCACCTCGAGACCGAAGCGGGCCCCGGTGGTCGCGCCAACGCTTGCGCTTGCCCCCGCGCCTACCCCCGTCCCCACGCTCGCTCCCGCCCCCTTCTCCGTCGACCGGATCAAGGTCGGGCCCGAGGGCTGCTTTCGTCCCTGGCTCCTCGGCCGCGGCGCGCCGCTCCCCCAGGGTCAGGCCGCGCTGGCGCTGGTCACCGAGGCCCAGCGTGCGGTGATCGGCCGTCTCGCGGAGCTCATGCCCTTCGGCCCGGCCGGCTACCAGGAGGTGCTCGTCACTCCGCGCCACCTGGCCTTCCGTCGTCAGCCGACGGTGGACGGCTGCGCCGTGGTGGATCTCCTTCGTTTCGAGGACGCGGCGGCACAGCTCGCAACCGGGCGGTCGCTCGCGCTCGCCAAGACCTGCGTGGGGCACGCGGGGGCCGGGCGCGAGGTTCGCGCCGAGGTCGGCCCGGTCGATACGCTGCGCCTCTATCGCCAGCTTCCCGCGCGCGCCGAGGGAGACGTGGCCTCCACCGACGGCTTCACCTCCTTCGCGCTCAGCCTCGCCGACGCCTTTCACCCCTTCGGCGCCGCCGGGCCCACGGTGGCCTTCTGCGTGCCGCGTCCGCTCTTCGACCGCGCGGTGCGCGGCGAGGCGGGTGGCACGGGCTGGACCGGTGGCGGGCTCGGCATCGACGTCGAGGAAGAGGTCCAGCTCGACACGCACGCGCTGCGGCCTCTGCTCCCCTGAGGTTGTCGCGCACCGTGCGCGACGTATGCGAGCTCACTCCGCCGTCCGCCTGCGGTACGTCTCGCGGACCAGCGCCGCGACCAGAAGTCCGGTCGCGAGCAGGCCGAGCAGCAGGAAGACCGCCGCCCGATAGGTGGGGGCGTCGCCTTTGACCGCCTGCATGGAAACGATCACCGCCACGCCGCCCGCGTTTCCCGCCAGCATGAGGAGCCCCGTCGCGGAGCCGGCCTGCGCGGGGCCCGCGAGCTCGGCCGACATCTCGAGGAGCAGGGCGTAGGCCGGCAGGAAGAAGAAGCCGAGGAGCGCGGCCAGCACGAGGAGCGTCGCGTAGTGGCCGCTCGCGCAGAGCGGGTAGACCGTGGCCAGCGCGACGGCGGTGCAGAGCAGGACGAAGGGCTTGCGTCGACGAAAGCGGTCCGACAGGGCCGGAATCACCACCGCGCCGACGATGCCGCCGATCACGAGCATCCCGCCTACCATGCCGGCGTCCACGGCGCTCACCCCGTTGGGTGCCAGGATCTGCTCGAGCCAGGTGGTCAGGCCGTTGAAGAAGCCGAGCCCCACGAAGCCCAGCAGGCAGACGAGGAGCAGGTCCCGGTCGCGAAGGAGCTGGCGCATCCCGCGGGGTGCCGTGTCGCTCGACGCCGCGGCCGGGCCGCGCGGGTTCGGCCGCACGAGCGCGAGGAAGAGGCCCGCCACGGCGACGCTCGCCCCGGTGAAGGCGATCATCGCGCCTCGCAGCCCGAGCGCCTCCACTAGTGGGGGCGTGGCGGCCATCCCCGCGGCCATGCCCAAGAACATGCCCATGGTGCCGAGCCCGGTGGCCAGGGCCCCCTGCCGCTCCTCGAACCAGTCGGCCACGAGCTTCGTGATTCCGTTGACCACCAGCGGCTGCGCCAGGGCGACGCCGATCTGGCCGGCCAGAAGCGCGGCGAAGCTTCGATCGTAGATTCGCAGCGCGGAGCAGAGCGCCATCAGCACCGCGCCGAGCCCGATGGTGAAGCGATAGCCTTTCCGGTCGGTCAGCGTCCCGGCCGGCACCGAGACCAGCACGTAGAGCAGGGGAAAGACCATGACCAGGGTGCTGGCCACGAGCTCGCTCACCCCGTAGGTCTTCTGCACCAGGGACAGGAGCGGCGCGAAGTTGAGCCAAAGCGCCTGGCTCAGCGCGGCCACCAGCATGTAGCTCACGAGGACGAGCCAGCGGCGGGAAGGCGGGGTCATGCCGTCGCGAATGTGGCGCAAGTACACCCGGGCATCAAGAGGCCCAATGCCCTTGACACGGCGCGCGTCCTTCCCTACCGTTGCGCCGTCGCGCGTAGCATTTTCCGCTAGTTAAAAGGCTCGAACCGGCGAACATGGCCCTTACCTTCACTCCGCAAGCCCAGGCGCGGATCGCCAAGATCCTCGCCCGCTACCCGAACAAGATGGCGGCCTGCTTGCCGCTCCTCTGGCTCGCCCAGGAGGAGTTCGGCCACGTGGGGCCCGACGCGCAGGCGCTCGTCGCGGCCACGCTCGACCTGCCGGCGTCGCACGTCTACGGCGTGGTGACCTTCTACACGATGTACAACCAGAAGCCCGTGGGGAAGTACCACGTGCAGGTCTGTACCAACGTGAGCTGCATGCTCTGCGGTGGGTACGACACCCTCGGAGCCTTCGAGCGCAAGCTCGGCATCCGGTGCGGCGAGACCACCCCCGACGGGCTCTTCACCCTCGCCGAGGTGGAGTGCCTGGCGGCCTGCGGAGGGGCCCCGGCAGTGCAGATCAACGATCGCTATTACGAGCCCGTCACCCCGGAGACGGTGGACGCCCTCGTGGACGCCCTGCGCGAGGGGAAACAACCGCCGTCGCGGCCCAAGGCATGATGACCAAGATCGTCACCCAGAACTTCGGCAACGCCCAGGCGAAGGAGCTCGCGACCTACGAGCGGCTCGGCGGCTACGCGTCGCTGCGCAAGGCGCTCGGCATGTCGCACGAGGCCCTCGTCGAGGAGGCCAAGAAGTCGAACCTCCGAGGCCGCGGGGGCGCCGGCTTTCCCGCGGGTCAGAAGTGGAGCTTCGTACCGAAGGAGGCGAAGACCGTCTACCTGGTGGTCAACGCCGACGAGGGAGAGCCCGGGACCTTCAAGGACCGCTGGCTCATGTACTGGGACCCGCACCGGCTGATCGAGGGGGCCTGCATCGCCGCGTACGCGATCCGCTCGCACTCGGTCTACATCTATATCCGAGGCGAGCTCTTCGAAGAGGCGCGCATCCTCGAGCGGGCGGTCGAAGAGGCCTACGCGAAGGGCTACCTCGGCCGGTCGATGGCCGGCTCGGGCTGGGCCATGGAGATGGTCGTGCACCGCGGCGCCGGGGCGTACATCTGCGGCGAGGAGACGGCGCTCCTCTCCTCGCTCGAGGGGAAGCGCGGGCAGCCCAAGCTCAAGCCCCCCTTCCCGGCGGTCAAGGGCCTCTTCGGCGAGCCGACCGTGGTGAACAACGTCGAGACGCTGATGAACCTGCCCACGATCGTCGAGAAGGGCGGGGCCTACTTCGCCGAGCTCGGCGTCCCGGGCGACGGCGGCACGCGCGCCGTGGCCGTGAGCGGGCACGTGAAGAACCCGGGCGTCTACGAGATCCCCGTCGGCACGAACCTGAAGGACATCATCTACAAGATCGCAGGCGGGATGCGCGGGGACCGGCCGCTCAAGGCCGTCATCCCCGGCGGGAGCTCGATGCCCGTCCTCACCGCCGACGAGATCGACGTCCCTTACGCCAACGACGCCATGAGCAAGGCCGAGCACATCAAGCCCGTCGAGGTGGCCCCCGGCAAGCCCTTCAGCTGGGGCGGCCGGCCGCTGCGCTCGCTCCCGGGCTCCGGGGCCATCGTGGTGATGGAAGAGGGGACCGACATGATCGCGGTCTGCGCGCGCGTGGCCAAGTTCTACGCCCACGAGTCCTGCGGCCAGTGCACCCCGTGCCGCGAGGGGACCGGCTGGATGAACGCCGTGATGGGGCGCCTGGCCAAGGGGCAGGGGCAGCGCGGCGACGTGGAGCTCCTCTCGACCATCGCCAACGGCATCGCGGGCAACACGATCTGTGCGCTCGGCGACGCGGCGGCCTGGCCGATGCTCGGTTTCATCACCAAGTTCCGCTCCGACTTCGAAGCGCGGATTGCCGCCTCATGAACCAGCCCGACCGACCTCGCTCGCACCCCGCCGTCGCCTGGAAACTCCCCGCGCTGGCCGGGCTCCTCGTGCTCGCCCTCGGCCTCCTTCTGGGCGGCACCGCGCTGGCCCAGGACGCGACCTACGTGGCCCAGGGGGCCGAACCCGCGGGGCTCGACCTCGTGCTCTGGGGCTTCCGCGCCCTGGCCGCCCTCACCCTGGTCGCGGCGGCCGCCATGGTCCTCTCGCACAACCCGGTCGTCGCCTCGCTCTGCCTCGTGGGCACGCTCTTCTGCATCGGCGGCCTCTTCCTGATGCTGCACGCCACCTTCCTCGCAGCGATCCAGGTGCTGGTCTACGCCGGGGCGATCATGGTGCTCTTCGTCTTCGTGGTGATGTCCGTCGGACACCGGGACCGCGAGGAGCTCGGCTTCGGGCGCGGCCGCCTGTCGAAGGGCCTCGGCATCGTGGCCGTCGCGATCCTTCTCATGCGCCTCATCCCGCTGCTCAAGACCGCCAAGCTCGGACCGGCGGCGACCGTGCCCGACGGCTTCGGGGACGTGCGCAGCGTCGGCAAGCTCCTCTTCAACGAATACCTGCTCCCCTTCGAGGCGATCTCGATCCTGCTCCTCGTGGCCATCGTCGGGGCGGTGATGATCACGCGCCGCCCGACTCGCGAACCGGGCCAGCCGCCCGAGCGAAAGGGGGTCTAGATGATCCCGCTCAACGAAGTGCTCGTCTGGGCCGCGGCCCTCTTCGGCATCGGGCTCGTGGGCGTGCTCGTGCGACGCGACCTGCTCGTCGTGCTGATGTCCATCGAGCTCCTGCTGAACGCGGTGAACCTCACGATCATCGCCTTCGCCCGCGCCCGCGGCGACGTGGCGGGGCACGGCCTGGTTTTTCTGATCGTCGCGCTGGCGGCCGCCGAGGCCGCGGTGGGCCTGGCGATCGTCGTGTCCATCTTCCGCACGCGCAAGACGGTCAACGTCGACGAAATAACCCTCATGAAGCACTAGACGCGGCGAGCCCCCGATGAAGGCCGACTTCCCTCTCTTCTGGATTCCGCTCCTCCCGCTCCTCGGCGCGGCGATCAACCTCCTCGTAGGGCGCAAGCTCGAGCGGCGCGCGGTGCACGTCATCGCCTGCGGCTCCGTCTTCGGCGCGCTCGTCGTGGCGATGGTGGCCGTCTTTCGCGAGCTCTACCCGCTCTACCTCGAGGCCCGCGCCGCGGGGGACGCGGGCGTGCTGCCGTCGCTGGTCAACGAGGTCTTCGACTGGATCGTGACCGGCGACGTGGCCATCAAGGCCGGCCTGGTCTGCGACCCGCTCACGGCGGTGATGATCCTCGTCGTGACCTTCGTGGGCTTTCTGATCCACGTCTACTCGGCCGGCTACATGGAGCACGAGGCCGGCTACGCGCGTTACTTCGGCTACCTGAACCTCTTCACCGGGTCGATGCTCCTGCTCGTGCTCGGCGACAACCTGGCGCTGCTCTTCGTCGGCTGGGAGGGGGTGGGCGTCTGCTCGTACCTCCTCATCGGCTTCTGGTACGACAAGGACGGGACCGAGCGCTTCGGCACGGCCAACGCCGAGGCGGGCAAGAAGGCCTTCATCGTCAACCGCATCGGGGACCTGGCCTTCCTCATCGGCATGTTCGTGCTCTTCGCCGCCACCGGCACGCTGAACATCCAGGAGCTCGCGGGCAAGGCCTCGGCGCTCCTGCAAGAGGTGCGGCCGGTCGGGCTCGTCACCGTCTCCGTCGCGGGGCTCGCCGGCTTTCTGCTCTTCATCGGGGCCACGGGTAAGTCGGCCCAGATCCCCCTCTACATCTGGCTCCCCGACGCCATGGCCGGCCCGACGCCCGTCAGCGCGCTGATCCACGCCGCGACGATGGTCACGGCCGGGGTCTACATGGTGGCGCGGCTCAACTTCATCTACATGCTGAGCCCCACGGTGATGGGGGTGGTCGCGCTCGTCGGGGGCCTGACGGCGCTCTTCGCCGCGACGATCGGCATCGCGCAGAACGACATCAAGAAAGTGCTCGCCTACTCGACGGTGAGCCAGCTCGGCTACATGTTCCTCGGCGTGGGCGTCGGCGCCTTCTCCTCGGGGGTCTTCCACCTCTTCACCCACGCCTTCTTCAAGGCCTGCCTCTTCCTCGGCGCGGGGGCGGTGATCCACGCCCTCGCCGGTCAGCAGGACATCCGCCGCATGGGGGCGCTCAGGAACAAGATCCCCCTCGTGCACTGGACCTTCCTCGTCTCGACCCTGGCCATCTCGGGCATCCCCGTCTTCGCCGGCTTCTTCTCCAAGGACGAGATCCTCTGGAAGGTGCTCTCGACGGGAAACCCGGCCTGGCCGAGCTGGTTCCCGTACCTGCTCTTCGTGCTCGGCATGGGGGGCGCGCTCTGCACGGCCTTCTACATGTTCCGGCTCTACTACCTGACCTTCGGCGGGACGAACCGCGTCGACCCTCACGTCGAGGCGCACCTCCACGTGCCGGGGGTGGCGATGAGCATGCCGCTCGTGGTGCTGGCGATCGGCGCCACCGTCCTTGGCGTGCTCGGCCTCCCCGAGCTCGGGCCGCTCCACAACTACTTCCACACCTGGCTCTCGCCCGTCGTCGCGCAGGGGGAACGGATGATCGCCGCCGGGCTGTCGGTCCCGGGGGGAATGGGCCCCGTCGCCCCCGGGCACCTCGCGCACAGCCACAGCGCCGAGGTGGGGCTGATGGTCGCCTCGGTGGTCGTGGCCCTCGGCGGTATCCTCATCGCACGCCGCAGCTATCGCGACGCGATGCCGGCCACGGAAGACAAGCCGCTCGAGCAGCGCGGCGGGCTCTTCCGGCTGCTCAGCAACAAGTACTGGATCGACGAGCTCTACGGCTTCGTGGTGGTCAAGCCGGTGAAGCTCGCGGCGACGCTCTTCTACCGCGTGGTGGACCGCTTCTTCATCGACATCATCGGCGTGAACGGCTCGGCCTGGGTGGTGGACGCCGTGGGCCGCGTCGCACGTCGCGCCCACAACGGGAACCTCCAGCACTACGTGGCGATGCTGCTCGTCGGCACCGGGCTCGTGGTCTACTGGGTCAGCTCGCCGCCGGACCGCTTCGAGGTGCGGCCTCCGAGCCCCGTGGTCGTCGGGCAGTCGGTCACCTTCGACGCCACGCAGGGGGTCATCCCGGACCAGCGCAAGCTCGAGTACCGCTGGGACTTCGACGGTGACGGCACCTGGGACACGAGCTTCTCGGCCGCGGCCACGACGAGCCACGCCTTCCCGAAGGCGGGCAAGTACAAGGTGAAGCTCGAGGTCCGCGACCTCCGCTTCGGCACGCAGGCCAAGGAGACGCGCACCCTGCGCGTCGAGGAGTCGCCTCGCGGCGCCCCGGGGGAGGCACGCTGATGCTGCTCACCGTGATCCTGGCCATCCCGCTCGTCGGGGCGCTCGCGCTGATGCTCCTGCCGAAGGACGAGCCGCAGCAGGCGCGCAACCTCGGCCTCTTCTTCAGCCTCGCCACCTTCGCGGTCTCGCTCGGCCTGCCGGCAGGCTTCCGCCCGACGATGGGCGAGATGCAGTTCGAGCTCAACTTCCCGTGGATCAAGACCTGGGGGATCAACTTCCACGTCGGGATCGACGGGATCAGCCTCTGGCTGGTGATGCTCACCACCTTCCTCACACCGGTGGTGATCCTCTGCACCTACAAGTCGATCCAGGACAAGGTGCGCGAGCTGATGGTGAGCTTGCTCATCCTCGAGCTCGGCATGCTCGGGGCCTTCATGGCGCTCGACCTCTTCCTCTTCTACGTCTTCTGGGAGGTGATGCTGGTGCCGATGTACCTCATCATCGGCATCTGGGGCCACGGTCAGAAGATCTACGCCGCGATCAAGTTCGTGATCTACACGATGGTCGGCTCGCTGCTGATGCTGGTCGCCATCCTCTACATGTACATCACGCACGGCCGCGCCACGGGGGACTACACCTTCGACTACATGGTGCTGAGCCAGAGCGTGTGGGGCCAGGAGGCGCAGCTCCTGCTCTTCGCGGCCTTCACGCTGGCCTTCGCGATCAAGGTGCCGCTCTTCCCGCTGCACACCTGGCTCCCCGACGCGCACACCCAGGCGCCGACGGCGGGCTCGGTGATCCTCGCCGGGGTGCTGCTCAAGCTCGGTACCTACGGCATCCTGCGCTACTCGATGGCCCTCTTCCCCTGGGCCGCCGCCGCCTTCGGACCGTACCTGTCGATCCTCGCGGTGGTGGGGATCGTCTACGGCGCGCTCGTGGCCTACGCCCAGGACGACGCCAAGAAGCTCGTCGCCTACTCGTCGGTGAGCCACCTCGGCTTCGTGGTCCTCGGCCTCATGTCCTTGACCGTCAGCGGAGTCGGTGGCGGCGTCTACCAGATGATCGGCCACGGCCTCTCGACCGGTGGGCTCTTCCTCGCCATCGGCGTGCTCTACGACCGACGGCACACGCACCGGCTGGATCAGTTCGGCGGGCTCTGGCGCCGGATGCCCGTCTTCGCCGGCCTCTTCATGGTGGTGATGCTCGCCTCGGCGGGGCTCCCCGGGCTGAACGGCTTCGTCGGCGAGTTCCTGATCCTGGTCGGGAGCTTCACGCACGAGCAGCAGATGGCGCAGGCAGACCTGCCGTCGCTTATCGTGCACTCGCGGATCATGACGGCCATCGCGGCGCTCGGCGTGGTGCTCGGTGCGGTGTACCTCTTGCATCTTTTCCAGAAGCTCATGCTTGGGCCGATCACGCAGCCCAAGAACGCGGACCTGCCGGACGTCTCGACGCGCGAGGTCTGGACCTTCGTGCCGCTGCTGGTCTTCATCTTCTGGATGGGCCTCTATCCGAAGCCCTTTCTCACGCGCGTGGAGCCGGCGGTGAACCTCTTCCTCAAGGAGTACAAGGTCAAGTACGCCGCCTCCGAGGCGAACGTGGATGGTCCGCCCAAGGTGGTGAAGGAGCTCTCGTACCGGGGTAAGGCGATTCCGCCGCGGCCGGTGGTTCCCGCCCCCGCAGCGCCGGCTGGGACCCCGGCTGCAACCGGCGCCCGGGCCGCCGCGGGAGGTGTGCGATGAACGCGCTCCGCCCCGCGGACTTCCTGCACCTCTTGCCGCTGATCTTCGTCTTCGGCTGGGCCTGCCTCGTGCTGCTGGCGAGCGCGCTCGGTCCCGTGAAGGCCTCGCGCCTCGGGCCGCTCTCGCTCTTCGGTCTGCTCCTGGCGCTCGGCGTGACGGCCTGGTCCTGGGTCGAGCACGCGACGCCCGCCACCGAGCTCTTCGGCGGGATGCTGGTCGTCGACCGCTTCAGCCTCTTTCTCGATCTCATCTTCCTCGTGGCCACGGGGCTGACGATCCTCGTCTCGTCGGGCTACCTCGACGAGCATCGGCTCGCGGAAGGCGAGTACTACGCGCTCGTGCTCCTGAGCCTGGTGGGGATGATGCTGCTCGTGCACGCGGCGGACTTCGTGACCCTGCTCATCGGGCTCGAGACCATGTCCCTCGGCGTCTACGCGCTCGCCGCCGGGTGGGCCGAGAAGCGCAAGAGCGCCGAGGCGGGTCTCAAGTACTTCGTCATGGGCGCGGTGGCGTCGGCGATCCTCCTCTACGGGGTTGCGCTCCTCTACGGCGTGACGGGGACGACGAACCTCGCGGCGATCGCCCGCAAGGCCTACGGCGAGGGGACGAACCCGCTCTTTGTGATGGGGATGTTCCTGGTCCTCGGGGCGATGGCCTTCAAGGTCTCGCTGGTGCCGTTCCACATGTGGACCCCCGACGCCTACGAGGGGGCGCCGACGCCGGTGACCGGCTTCATGGCGGCGGCGGTGAAGGCGGCGGGCTTCGGCCTGCTCCTGCGTCTCGTGCGCGGGACCTTCGGCGCCGACGGGCTGGTCTACGGCTCGGCGGGCTGGGTGAACATCTTCTGGACGCTCTCGATGCTCACGATGATCGTGGGAAACCTGGCGGCGCTCCGGCAGACGAACATCAAGCGCATGCTGGCCTTCTCGTCGGTTTCGCACGCCGGCTACCTGCTCCTCGGCGTGGTCACGCTCACGGTGGTGCCGCAGAGCCCGGGGCCCTTGCTCTACTACCTGCTCTCGTACTCGCTCACGACGGTCGGCGCCTTCGGCGTTGTGGCCTGGCTCGGGCGCGAGGGGAACGAGGGCGTTCAGCTCGAGGATTGGGCGGGGCTCGGCTCGCGGCGACCTGCGGCGGCTTTGGCCATGACGATCTTTCTGCTCTCCCTCGGCGGCGTGCCGCCGACGGCGGGCTTCTTCGCCAAGCTCTACGTCTTTCGCGCGGCGCTCGAGCACCCGAGCCTCTTTTGGCTCGTCATCATCGGGGCGCTCAACAGCGTGGTCAGCATCTACTACTACCTGCGTCCCGTCGTGGCCATGTACT
Source organism: Deltaproteobacteria bacterium (assembly GCA_020848905.1). NCBI lineage: Bacteria > Pseudomonadati > Myxococcota > Myxococcia > Deltaproteobacteria bacterium. The sequence continues at coordinate 100,685 of JADLHG010000003.1, read as the reverse complement.
TCCGGGAGGGGCAGGGGGATGCCGGTTCGGCGCCGCTCCGCTCGGGGCAGGCCGTGACCGCCATCGTTTGCGCGGCGATCCTGGTGCTCCTGCTCGGACTCGTTCCCGGGCCCTCCCTCGACTGGGCGGCCCGTTCCCTCCTCGCGCTGCCCTGACCTTCCGCGAAGTGACCGCGCGGGCGGGGCACCGTCGCGCGGGTCTCCTCGCGCGATCTCCGCCGTCAGCTGGGCAGCTTCTCCCCCCGCGCGGCGTAGATCGATCTCGATGGCCTCGATGGCGCCGCAGCTCGTGTCCTCGTGAAGCGCGCCGGCCTTCGCTCCCTCGGTCTTCTCGCTGTCGGCGTTGCGGGCTGCCTCTGCGCGTCGACGGCCCGCGCGGCCGAGTGGCGCGCGCACCTGGTCGCGACCTACGCGGAACGCCCGCCCGGTCCCGGCCCCGTCCAGGCCCGCCTCGGAGAGCTCGTCCGGCTGCAGCTCGTCCTCGAGCGGGGGAGCGGCCGACAGGGGCGCCTCTATGCGGCGGCGTCCCGCCTGCGCCTCGTCCCCGGCGGGCCCCTCCGGCGGGCGCTGCCCCTCGAGGAGCTCGGCCCACTGCGCATCTCCTGGTATCGCGTCGAGCCCGAGCTTCACCACCTCGCGCTTCGTCCCCCCAACGAGGGGAACCCGGCCTACTCCAACTCGGTCCTCTTCGGCCCTCGCCACGGCGTCTGGCTCGGGTACGACCGCCTGGAATACCGACGCACGCTCATCGCCGGCGCCCGGGGAGCGGTGCTGGAGGTCCGCCGCGCCGCACCCAGCCATGCGAAGCTCGCCGCGCACGGGGGGCTGGGCACCATGCGGTTCCAGGCCGTGGTCCTCATCGCCGGGAGCGAGGTGTCGTCCCCCGGCCTCGAGGCACAGGAGCGGGGCGGCCTCTCGCCGGCGGTGATGCGGGTGAGCTTTCGCGCGGGAGATGACCTGCCGGGCCACCTGACCTCGTACTTCAACGTGCCGAACGTCTTTGGCAGCGCCGGGGTGGCGGCCAGCAAGCACCAGACCGAGCTCTACCAGGGGGCGGACTGCGCCGACGTGATCGTAGGGGCCGCCCGGCGGGCCGGGGCGCGGGTGCCGTACACCTCGGCCCTGGGTCTCAAGGCCTACAGCCGGCCGGTGACCCCTCGGCTGCTGCTGAAGGAGGATGGGCTGTTTCTGGCCGACGGCCCCCGGAAGGGGGAGAGGGTTCGTTTGCGTTTCGGGGAGGAGGTCCGGCCCGGAGACCTGATGCTCATCGACTATTATGGCTTCAACGGCAGCCCCCGCAGCTGGGACCACGTCGGGGTGCTGGCGGAGGACCGGGGTAGAAAGGGGGAGCTCGACCCGGAGGACCAGCTCCTCCACATGGGGTATCTCCACGGTCTCGTGAAGGCTGCCCTCTCGACCGAGGGCCCAGCCTACGTCCAGTTTCTGCGCTTCCGGCCCAGCATCGAGCGCGCCTGGCGAGCCGGAAGTCGCTGACCAATTCGTAATCCCTCGGCAAAAAACGCGAGGAGCTTTCTCGTCGAGGGCTCGGCAGGAACGGCCACCCTACCGGAGGCCCCGCCCCCTTCCTCCCGCCATAAGTCGTCTATCAATGCAGAATAACGTGCGGTCTCGCGCCAACGTGGCCCCACCTCGGCCTGGCCGCATCTCGCCGTACCCGCCGTACCTCACCCAGGTTGATTTTCACCCGCCGTACCTCACCCGCCGCACCTCACCCAGGTTGATTTTCACCGCACCACCGCACCTCACCCAGGTTGATTGCCGCACCTCACCCAGCCGCACCTCACCCGCCGCACCTCACCCAGGTTGATTTGGGCCGTCGCCCGGCGCACTGGGGTGGGCGCCCCGGGCGGCGCGGCGAACCGTGCTATAGGTCCACGGGCTCTCACGGCCGGGTCGCGTCCGGCACGGCGCGGCCAGAGATCAACCTGGGTGGGCGAGAAATCAACCCGGGTGCGGCCCGGTGAACCAGAAATCAACCCGGGTGCGGCCCGGTGAGAAATCAACCCGGGTGCGGCCCGGTGAACCAGAAATCAACCCGGGTGCGGCCCGATGGGAGTGGCCCGATGAGGAGAGGTCCAGGACGAATGATGCGATGCGGCATGTGGGGGCTAGCGGCGCTGGCCTGGGCCGTGGCGGTGGGGCCCGGGTGCGGGACCGGCCGGGGGTCGGCTTCGGCCCGTGAACCGGGTGGTCATGGACTCGATCCCGCCACCGGGCTGCTCCGCGTGGCGCCCGTCCGAGTGACGACCCCTGCCTCCGCGGCCTTCTGGCGCCAATGGGGGGACGGGAAGGCGGAGCTCTCGGCCTATCGCATCGTCACCCCCCGCTACGGGGCGGCGCGAGCGGGGACGGCGGTGCTGATCTACGTGACGGAGCCGATGGACAGGCGCACCTGGCTCAAGGACGACCGGGGAGCGGTGCCGGAGGCCGAGCGCCTGAACGTGCTCAAGCTGAACCACTCCCTGGCCTTCCGGACCGGGGTGTACCCCTACAGCGTGATGACGAGCGTCTTCTCGCCGGTGGACGGGGTGGGCCGGGAGCGCTTCGCGCCGACGAAGATCACCTTCAGCGCGCAGGAGTGGTGCGGGCACGTCTACGAGCTGCTGCACGCGACGGCCGGAGCGTTCGCCAGCCAGCTCCGCTCGTATTTCTCCGTGGACGGTGAGCGGAGCGAGCTCGTCGCGGTGCGGCCGGGGACACTCTACGAGGACGCGCTCCTCATCCAGCTCCGGGAGCTCGACGGGGCGTTTGCCGACGGCAAGGACTGGTCGGGCGAGCTGGTGCCGGCCCTCTGGAGCGTGCGCAAGGCGCATCAGCCGCTGCGCCCCGTGCGCGCGCGCATCCAGCGGACGGCGGCGCTGCGGCAAGGGATCAAGGTCACGCGCTTCGAGCTGCGCCTCGGGGCGATCACGCGGACCATCGACGTGGAGCAGGCCTACCCGCGACGCATCCTGGGGTGGACCGGGAGCGACGGCGAGAGGGCGTCGCTGCTCAAGACGGCGCGCCTCGCCTACTGGCAGCTCAATCGCCCTGGAGACGAGGCCCAGCTCAAGGCGCTAGGGCTCGCCCCCGACGGCACGCCACCGCCCGAAGGGGTCCCCGCGGCGACGAGGAAACCGTAGCCGGCTCGCTGCGCCCCTCATCCGGCGCAGGACGCCCGCGCATGCCCCTCACCCGGCGAGGAGCAGCACCAGGTCGTTCACGTTGGTGCCCGTGGGGCCGAGGCGCAGCAGGTCCCCCGTGGCGGCGAGGTAAGGGTACGCGTCGTTCTCGGCGAGGTGCGCCCGCGCCTGGAGCCCGAGCGCGCCGCCCCGGGCGATCGTGCCGCCGTCCACCATCGCGCCCGCCGCGTCGGTCGGGCCGTCCACCCCGTCGGTGGCGAGGCTCACGAGCAAGGCCCCCTCGAGGCCGTCGAGGGCCAGCGCCGCCGAAAGCGCGAGCTCCTGATTCCGTCCGCCGCGCCCGCGCCCCTGCACCGTCACGGTCGTCTCGCCGCCCAGCACCACGCAGGCCGGTCGCGCGAGCGGTCGGTCGCTCGTCACGAGCTCGCGCAACACCCCGGCCAGGATCCGACCGACCTCGCGCGCCTCTCCCTCGAGGAAGGTGCTCAGCAGCAGGGTGGCGAAGCCGAGCTCGCGCGCGCGCCGCACTACGGCCTCGGCCGAGACTACGTTGCTCCCGACCAGCGTCTGGACCACCCCCGCGAGTCGCGGGTCGCCCGGCTTCGGCGTCTCCGGCCGCGTTCCGGAGGCGCCCTCCCGCAGAGCGGCCTCGACCGACCCGGGAACGAGTAGGCCCCGCTCCCTCGCGCGCTCCGTGACCGCGAGCGCCTCGGCGAAGGTCGTGGGGTCGGCCGTCGCGGGGCCCGAGGCGATCACCTCGAGCGGACTTCCCACCACGTCGGAGAGGACCAGCGCCGCCACGCGCGCGGGGTGGGCGCGTGCGGCGAGCTGGCCGCCCCCGAGGCGGGTGAGGTGCTTGCGCACGGTGTTCACCTCCCCGATCGGGCACCCGGCGCGCAGCAGCGCGTGCGTGGTCTCGACGAGGTCCTCCAACGTGAGCCCGGCCGCCGGGAGCGCGAGCAGCGCCGAGCCGCCGCCCGAGAGCAGGCAGAGCACGAGATCCTCGGGGCGCAGTCCGTCCAGAAGCCGTTCGAGCTCCGTCGCTCCGGCGACGCCCGCGGCCGTCGGGACCGGGTGCCCCCCTTCGCGCAGGGCCACGGGTCCGATCGCACCGGGCGAGACCTCGGGCACGATCACCACGCCCGCCTCGATTCGCTCGCCGAGGACGGCGACCGCCGCCTCGGTCATCGCGCGTCCCGCCTTGCCTCCGCCGACCACGCGGAGCCGCGCCCCGCGGGCGAGCGGCAGCCGCGTCTGCCCCACGCGCAGCACCTCCCCGTCGAGCGCGAGGCTTCGCCGGACGGCCGCCGCGGGGTCCGCAGCCTCGAGCGCCGCGGCTAGGAGCTCGTGCGCGGCCTCTCGGAGCGCCGGTCTCACTTCGATGCGCCGCCGGGTGCGCCGCCGGCCGGCCCGCCTGCAGCCTGGAGCAGGCTACAGTCGAAGTCGCGGATGAAGCGGACGTTCAGGGCTTCGTAACCGCCGGGCTCCTTCGCCGAGCGGAAGGCCGTGTGCCGCTTGTACTCGGCCTCGATCTGCGACATCGGGTCCCCGTTGATGCAGCGGCGCAGGATGCCGAAGATCATCCCCGAGCGGTGCATCCCGCCGCCGCAGTGGAAGTAGACGTGGCCCCGCGGAGGGCCTCCCTTCGGCGAGAGGATCTCGCGCCGGATGAGGCCCGCCACCTGCCCCATGGCCGTCTTCAGGTTGCGCGCGTAGTCGGCGGGCTTCTTCACCAGCGCGCGCCACGGGAGGTCCTCCTTCGAGATGTCGTAGTGCGTGGCGCCCATTTCCTTGGCCACGCGCTCCTCCTGCGCCACGAGCTCGAGGAAGGGAAACTCGCCGCCGTAGAGGTTCACCACGTGCTGCACGCGGCCGTGCCGGATGAGCGTGCGCAAGCAGGAATCGGCCCGCAGCGGATCGGTGATCACCCCCGAGCGGTAGACGAGCACGGGGCGCGTCTTCCCCGTCGCGTCGCGGTAGGAACGACCCTTGAGGCGCAGCACCCCGACGTTCTGCGTCTGCAGCACGTCGAAGATGGTGCGCACGAGGTAGCCGAGGACCTCGCGGCTGGCGCTCTTCCGCTGCTCCGTGGTCGGCGTGGCTCCCAGGTGTTTGGCCACCTTGTCGGCCAGCTCCTGGCTGTAGCGCGCCAGCGGAGGATGCCAGGTGACCGTGCTGTTGCAGCGCAGCAGGTCCGGGTCGATCCCCTCGGCCTTCAGCACGGCGCGCGTCTCGGGGTTCTCGATGCGCTGGCTCGCGCGCGGCTCGGTCCCCTCGGGGACGGCGTAGGGCGGCGCCGGGGGCTTCACGGGCGGTTTTCCCCACGCGAGCCCCGACGGCAGGCCCAGCGCCCCTACGGAGGTTAGCGTGACGAGGAGGAGCGGACGCATTCGAGCCATGATGGTCTTCACGAACGGAGGTTAGTAACCCCCGCTCCGTCGCGTCAATTGTCCGATGTCGATGGCGCCCTCGAGGCGACCGGGGTGGACGAGCAGGCCCGTCGGGAGCGGCATCGGCTGTTCGGGAGGAACGTAGAGCGCGAGCTGACCGAAGCGCATGGTGAAGTCTCCGAAGCGCGCGGGCAGGCCGCGGGCCCGCATCGGGTCTGGACCGTCCTGCAGCTGGAGGTGCAGGTGCGGCTCGGCCGAGTTGCCGCTGTTGCCGCATGCACCCAGGCGATCGCCCGCGCGAACCAGTTGGCCCCGGCGCACGCCGAGGCCCGGTCGCAGGTGGAAATACGCCGTGTGCTCGCCGCTCGCGTGCCGCAGCACGACCAGATTGCCTCCCGTGGCGAGCGGGCTGCGGAGGAGCGCCTCCAGCTCGGGGCGGCGTCCGACCGGCTCGTTCTCGGGCTGGCCGTCCAGCGTCAGCACGACCTCTCCGTCGGCGGCCGCCAGCACGGGTCGGCCGTGCGCGTGGTACGCGGCGTTCATGCGCCTATCGCCCGCGTGCGTGAGCCCCTCGGGCCCGGCCACTGCCAGGTCGTAGGCGAAGCTCTGCGAGAGGAGCAGGGCCTGCCCGTGTGGCTCATCGAAACGATGCCCCGACAGCACTTGCCAGTGGCCGGCCACGGGGAGCCGCAGTGGCGTGCGTCCGGCGAAGGTCTGCACGGCGAAGGTGCGACTGGCCGCCCCCCCGTCGAAGGCCACGGTGACGCGCAGCGCGTCGGGGAGCTCGGCGGGGCGCAGGATGGTGAACTGCCGCGTGAGCGAGACCGTCTCGCCGGAGCCCACGCGGGCGTGGCCCATGGGGCGCAGATACCGGTCACGCAGGCGATGCGCGGTGGCGAGGCTCTGGGGGTCGGTGATCACGACCCACGGTGCGGCGCGCAGTCTCCGGCCGAGCAGCGCCTCCTCGAGCACCGTCGTGCCGAGGCGGGCGCCCCTCTTGAGGTGCGCGAGGTCGATGCGCCGCAGCGTGAGCGGCGTTCGCCCTCGGTTGTGCAGGTTCAGATGGAAGAGCAGGTGCGCGTACTCGCCGCTCAGGGTGAGCAGCGGCGCGGCCTGGAGCGGGTCGGGGACGAGAGCGAGCTCGAGCGGATCGGTGTCGAGCTGACCGAGGAGCGGCGCCGGGCGGGGCGCGGGGCAGCCGGCAGGCCCGAGAAGGAGGCCGAGACCGAGGAGCCCGAGACGGGCGAGGCGCGCGAGAGCCGCGGACGCGCCGGGCAGAAGCTACTCCACCACCGTCGCCGACTGGATGATCACCGGCTCGAGCGGGCAGTCCTTCGAGAAGGATCCCTTCGCCCCCGTCGGGACGGCCTTGATCCGGTCCACCACGTCCATCCCCTCGACGACCTCGCCGATCACCGCGTAGCCGTAGCCTTCCTGCGTGGTGTCCTTGTGGTCGAGGAAGTCGTTGTCCACTACGTTCACGAAGAACTGCGAGGTGGCGCTGTTCACGTCCGGGGTGCGCGCCATGGCGACGCTGCCGCGCTTGTTCTTCAGGCCGTTGTGGCCCTCGTTCTCGACCGGGGAACGCGTGGGTCGCTTCTTCAGCTCCACGTCGTAGCCGCCCCCCTGGATCATGAAGCCGTCGATCACGCGGTGGAACACCGTGCCGTCGTAGTGCTTGGCCTCGACGTACTCGAGCATGTTCTTGACCGACAGGGGCGCCTTTTCCTCGTCGAGCTGAACCACGATGTCCCCCATTGTCGTGGAAAAACGAACCTTAGGCATCGCTGGGCTCCTGGCAAGATGGACCGTGCGGCTCGGCCTGGCCTGGCGGGCAGCGCTCGCCAGAAGGACTTACGACCCACCCGGAACGGTGAGTCTAGCGCCAGCGAGTGGGCAAGCCAAGCGTCGGTTTGCCGCGATCTTCGCCGCGGGCTGCGAGCCCTTTAGGGGTCCTCGTCTCCCTGGCAGAGCGCGTGGCTGCGGAGCTTCTCCCAGAGGGTCTTGCGGGAGATACCGAGCAGCGCGGCAGCCTCGGCGCGGCGGCCGGACGTGCTGGCGAGGACGCGTTGCAGGTACTCGCGTTCGAAGGAGCGCAAAGCCGCTGTCAGCGGCACCACGGAGAGCCCCGGGTCGTCGCTCTCGGGGGCGCCCCCGGCGATGTCGGCCGGAAGGTGCGCGAGGTCGACGGGCTCGTCCCGGGCGAGCAGCACGGCCTGCGTGATGGCGTGCCGCAGCTCGCGGACGTTGCCGGGGAAGGCGTACGAGGCGAGCGCGGCCCAGGCGCGGGGCGTGATCGAGGGGAGCGGGCGGTCGGCGGGCACGCTCTGGCGCAGGAAGTGCTCGACGAGCAGCGACAGGTCGCCCGGCCGCTCGCGCAGCGGCGGGACGGTCACGCCGAGGGCGTTCAGCCGGAAGTAGAGGTCCTGGCGAAAGCGACCCTGCTCGATCATCTGGCGCAGGTTGCGGTGCGTGGCCGAGACGAGGCGCACGTCCACCTTGACCGCCTGGTTGGTGCCGAGGGGCTCCACCAGGCCGTCCTCTACCACCCGCAGCAGCTTCGCCTGCGCCGAGGCCGGGAGCTCTCCCACCTCGTCGAGAAAGAGCGTGCCTCCGTCGGCCGCGCTGAAGCGGCCCTCGCGCCGCCTGAGCGCGCCGGTGAAGGCGCCCTTCTCGTAGCCGAAGAGCTCCGCCTCGAGCAGCGTGTCGGGGAAGGCGCTGCAGTTGATCACCACGAAGGGCATCTTGCGGCGCGGGCTCGACTCGTGGATCCGGCGGGCCAGGAGCTCCTTGCCGGTTCCGCTCTCCCCCACGATCAGGACCGGCGTCTCGCCGCTCGAGAGCGCGTCCACGCGCTGGAGCGTGGCGGCCATGGCGGGGGAGCGGGAGACGATGCCGCCGGCCGTGCGGCAGTGGGCGAGCTCGTCGCGGGCCGCCTCGAGCGCGCGCTGGAGGCCACGCCGTTCGGCCACACGCGCCACGCGCACGACCAGCTCGTCCTCGTCGAAGGGCTTGGTGAGGTAGTCGAGGGCCCCTTCACGCAGCGCCCCGACAGCCTCGGAGACGGCGCCGTAGGCGGTCATGAGGACCACATCGGTGGCGGGCGACTCGGCGCGCAGGTGCCGGAAGATGGTCAGCCCATCCACCTCGGGCAGGCGGATGTCGGTGACGACCACGTCGTAGCGGGCGGCGCCGAGCAGCGAGAGCGCCTGCCGGCCGGTGGTGGCCAGCGTGACGTGGTAACCCTCGCGCCGCAGTCTGTCGCCGAGCGACAGGCGGATCGTGGGCTCGTCGTCTACGAGCAAGATGTCAAGCAAGGGTGGGACCCTCCGCCTGTGGCAGCCACAGGGTGACGCTGGTGGGACGACCGGGAAGGCTCTCGATGCAGAGCTCGCCGCCGTGACTGCGCGCCACGGTGTTGGTGATGGCCAGCCCGAGGCCCGTTCCTTCGCCCGGCGGCTTGGTGGTGAAGAACGGCTCCGTCACGCGCGGCAGGAGCTCGGCGGGAATCCCCGCGCCGCGGTCGATGAACCGCAAGAGCGCGCGTCCCGACGAGACCTCGACCTCGGCGTCGATGGCCTCGCCCGGGGGCGAGGCGTACACGGCGTTCATGAGCAGGTTGACGAGCGCCTGGAGGAGCTGGGCGCGGTCGGCGAAGACCCAGACCGGCGTGTCCGGAGCCCGGGTGCGAACGGCAGTGTTCTTCTCGCGCAGTCCCGGCGTGACCATGCGCACCGACGAGGTGAGGAGCTCGCGCGCGTCGAGCAGCGTCGGGTTGAGGTCCCGGCGTCGCGAGTAGTCGAGGAGCCCCTCCACGGCGAGCCGGATGCGGTCCAGGCCGTCCAGCATGGCCTGGTGGTACTCGCTGCGGCGTTCCTCGGCCACCTGTCCCGAGGCGAGAGAGCGGGCGCAGCCGATCACCCCTTGTAGCGGGTTGTTCACCTCGTGGGCCACCCCCGCCACGAGGAGGCCGATCGAGGAGAGCTTCTCGGCCTGCACGAGCTGCGCTTGATCCTCGGCGAGCTGGTCGGTCGCCGCGCGCAGCTCGAGGTGCGCGACGCGGAGCGCCTCGGCCCGCTGCCGGAGCTCGGCCGCGACGTACCCCACGAGCGGCCCGTGCACGAGGAGGCCCGCGGAGGTGACGGCGGTGGTCCACGTCTCGCCGGGGAAACCCTCGCGGAGCTGGAAGGCGCCGTAGACCGCCACGGCGAGCAGCGACGCGCCGGTGCCGATCCGCAGCCCGTGATAGAAGGCCGCCATCGCGGTCCAGAGGTAGAGCGCGCGGTAGAAGGGGCTCTCGGCGCCGCCCGTGAGCGCGACGAGCGCCGCCACGAAGACGAGGTCGAGGCCGAACGCCACGCCGTAGAAGGTGCCCTTGGCCGGGGAGCGGAGGAGGCGCCAGCCGGCCGCGTAGAGCAGCGCGCTGTAGAGGGCGAAGGCGCCGAAGGCGTAGAGCGCGGCCTGGCGCTCGGCCGCGTGGCCCTGCGCGAGGAGCGCGTACGAGACGCCCGCGACCAGCCCGCCGACCCGGCACGCGGCGTAGACGGCGTCCTGGGTGTCGCGAACCGCGGCGGTCCGGCCGACGATCTGGCCGCGAGGCCCTTCAGGCTCGTTACGCTCTCGAAACATCTCGCCGCCCGCCTGTTGCAGGTTCGTGACGCCGGAGGCGTTCGCGCCGCCCCACGAAACACCCTGCGGAGTCCTAATAGCAGCAAAGCCGCGCCCCTTCAAGCGACGGCACGGTCCTTGATAGGCGGGTCACGCCAGGCGGTCACGCATCTCACGGAGGAGCCCATGCCGAGCCGGTGCTGCACACCCATCGCGACCCGCACGCTGGGGCTTCTGCCCGGGGCGCTGACCTTCGTCGTGGCGCTCCTGGCCGCGGTGAGCCCATCGCGGCGCGCCGCCGCCGCCGACGCGACCGGCACGATCTCGGGTGAGGTCGCTGCGCGTTCCCCCAAGCTCAAAGCGGGCGTGGTGGTCTACCTCGAGAAGGTGCCGGGCGCGTCCACTCGGCCGGGCGCTCCGGTCACTATGGACCAGCGCAAGATGGTCTTCCTCCCGCACGTCCTGCCCATCGTGCGCGGGACCACGGTGCGCTTCCTCAACAGCGACGACGTGCGCCACAACATCTTCACCCCCGACGGGGACAAGTACAACCTCGGCACCTGGCCGAAGGGCGAGGTTCGCGTCCGGACCTTCACGCGCCCCGGGGTCTACCGCCAGCTCTGCAACGTGCACCCCGAGATGGAGGCCTTCATCGTCGTCCTCGACAACCCGTTCTTCGCCGCCACGGGGCCCGACGGGCGCTTCGCCATCAAGGGGGTCCCGCCCGGGAGCTACGTGCTGAAGGTCTGGAGCGAGAAACTCTCGGCCCCGAACCAGAACGTGAAGGTGACCGCCGGCCAGACCACGACCCTCAAGCTCAAGCTGGCGCGCTGACCATGGACGCGCGCGTGCGTTGGATGCTGCGAGCGGGGCTCCTCGCGTTGGTCTGTCTGGCGGGACTCGACCGCGCCTGGGCGGTCCCCGCCTTCGCGAGGCGGTACGGCACGAGCTGTCAGACCTGCCACGTCGCCTTCCCCAAGCTCACCCCCTTCGGCGAGGCCTTCCGTCGCCGGGCTCACCACTTCCCCGGCGGGCAGGACGAGGACTACCGCAAGAAGGAGCAGCAGAAGCTCGGCGCCGACGGGTACAAGGCGGTCTTTCCGCGCTCGGTTTGGCCCGGAGAGCTCCCGGCCGAGATACCGATCTCGGCCTTCGTGACCTCCACCGTGCGCGGCGCCCCCGAGGGACCGCAGCGCGCGAGCTTCGCCGCGGTGGGCGGCAGCGTGGCGCTGAACGGCACGGCCACGCTGGGCTCGTGGGTCTCGGCCTGGTTCGGCATCGCCTTCCTGGCGGGCACCGGTGAGACGGCGCAGGTGAGCCTCGAGCGCGCCTTCGTGGCTATCGCCCCCTTCAAGCGTCCGTGGGCCGTGCTGCGCGTGGGGCGCTTCGAGCCGGCGATCTTCAGCTTCTCGAGCCACCGCATGCTGGGTCTCGCGCCGTGGATCCTCACCGCGCCGGTGCGCGACAACCAGTTCGCGCTGGAGCCGACGCAGCTCGGCTTCGAGGTGGCGGGGATCGCGCTGCGCGGTCGCGGCAGCTATGCGCTCGGCTTCGTGGAGGGAGCGGGGAACCAGCTCAACGCGCCGAAGGACCTCTACGGCCGCGTGGCCTACAAGATCGGCGGTATGCGCCCCGACGGAGACGTGGGGACGGCCGAGCTCAACCTGGCCGATCCGGCGCCCTGGCGCGAGTGGAGCGTGCAGCTCGGGGGCTTCGGGTACTTCGGCTGGGCCGAGATCGGAAACCCGGAGAGCGCGAGCCAGGACGATCGCTTCTGGCTGGCCGGCGGCGACGTGAGCGCGCAGCTCCGGGACGTCTCGGTGACGGCGGCCTACTCGCAGGCCCGGCATCGGCGTCCGATCCTCGCCGAGCCGACCCGTTCGCTGACGGTGCACCAGCTCATGGGTCAGGTGGACTACGTGCTCTTTCCGTGGCTCATCCCGACGGTGCGGTACGAGCGTCGCATGCTCGACGGCGGGGCGGAGGATCGCCTCACCCCTGGCGTGTACCTGCTCGTGCGGGCCAACATCCGCGTCGTAGTCCTGGCGAACGTGCAGCGCCCGATCGACGGCCGGTTCGCCCTCGAGCGCGTCCAGGGCAGCCTGGCCCTCGGCTTCTGAGGAGAACGCATGCTTTCCACGTGTCATCGAGTCCCGCGTGTTGGAGCTGCGCTGCTGCTCGCAGCCGTGCTCTGCGGCTGCAGCGACCACGTGCGTCGCCGTTTCGCCCTGACCGCGGTGCAGAACCTGCCCGCCGCCACGGCGATCCTGGCCGGGACCTCGCTGCGTCTGGAGCTGACGCGGCTCGAGCCGCTCAAGAGCAGTCACGAGCTCGTGGCCTGGGGGCGACGCCTCACCGGCTGGCTGCCGCTCGGCGCCGTGTCGGCGACGGTGCCCACCAACTTCGCGCTGCCGCCGGAGCTCGGTTCCTGGTCGGAGCTCGAGGAGCTGGTAGTGAGCGAGGAGTCGCGCGGTAGGTGGGCCTCCGCGCCGGGGGCGGCGGTGGCCTTTCGCGGACGCCTCGGTGGGGCCCTCAGTCTGGGCAGCTACGGGCAGCTCCAGAGCCAGACGCTCGCGGAGGTGACGGCCGAGGTGGACATCGAGGATGGGCGCCTGCGTGTGACGCCGAAGCACCTCTCGGCCGCGGTCGCCCCCTTCCGGCACGGCCTGCTCCTGCTGCGCACCGGCGGAGAGCACGACCACGCCGCGGGCACCCCTCGGCTCGTCGGCACGCTGAAGGCCGACGGCGCGACCGAGGTCACGATCGAGGAGCTCGTGGCGACCTACCAGGAGGTGGCCGTCACGCTGGAGCTCGTGAACGGCGTGGAGCAGGCGGCCACGGGCAGCGTTTTCTTGAAAGGGCAGGTTCCGGCCGCGGCGGGCGCGACGAGCGCGCCGGCGGGCGAAGGACACAGTCACTGATCGGAGGAAGCGAATGACGACGCAGAAGAGCTGGCATCTACGAACTCTGGCGCTCCTGGGTGTGGCGTGTGGCCTGCCGTTCGGGGGGTGCGGCGCTACGGAGTCGCACTCCATGTCCGACATGATGTCGGCGCTGAGCAGCGCCATCGACGTCTTGAAGCAGAAGGTGACGACCCACAAGACCGACGCGGCGACCGTCGCCGATCTGGCCGCGCTGACCTCGCTCGAGGGGACGCACACGGCGGAGGCGCTCGTGGTGGTGGTGGACCTCGAGCACCAGATGGCGGACCTGCAGACCTGCAAGGGGAGCAAAGGCGAGCTGCCGCCCCTGGGGACCATGGTTCCGACGGTGGCGGCCGCGAAGAGCGAGTGCGACGCCCATCGCGCGAAGATCTCCGCCGCGCCGGATCTCGCCGCCGCGCGGGCCGAGGAGACACGGTACCAGGAGGCGATGGAGAAGCACGTGATGGCGCTCCACGGCGGCCACCACGGGATGAGCGCCATGGCCGGGTCGTACACCTGCACCAGCGCCAGTCACAGCACGACGGGAGGCCACGGTCACTGACCGAACAGAGCCGGCGGGAGCGGTCGTGACGACGATGCAGACGCAGACGCAAACGACCAGGGTCCCCTGCCGGGCGGCCTGTCCGGTGGGCACGCACGGGGGGGGCTACGCCGCGTTTCTCGCCGAGGGGGACGTGGCCGGCGCGTACCACGTTCTGCGGCGGAGCAACCCCTTCGCGGGGGTCTGCGCCCACATCTGCCCGCGCCCCTGCGAACGCGCGTGTCGCCGATCCGCACTGGATGTGCCGCTCGAGCTTCGACGCCTCGGGCGCTTCCTCGACGAGGTCGCCGCCGCGTCGAGCTGCGGGTCCCCCCAGGCGATCCTCGAGCAGCTCGACCGTCCTCGTCCCCGGGCCGAGGCCGGTGGTCGGGTGGCCGTCGTCGGTGCCGGTCCGGCGGGGCTCGCCTGCGCGCACGACCTGCGACTCATGGGCCACGAGGTGGTGGTCTTCGAGCGGCGCGCGGAGCCGGGCGGCTTGATGCGCTACGGTGTGCCGGCCTTTCGCCTGCCGCGCGAGGTGGTCGAGCGCGAGGTCTCCTTCATCCTGTCGCTCGGGGCGGAGGTGCGGTCCGGAGCCGCGGTCGGACGCGATCTCCCGCTGCAGCGGCTCCTCGCTGAGCACGACGCGGTCTACCTGGCCACCGGCTGCCCGGCTGGCCCGCCGCGCCTCTTGCCCGGCTCGGACCTTCCCGGCGTGCTCTCGGGGGTCGAGTTCATGGCTCTCGTCGCGCTCGGCAAGGCCCCCGAGCTCCTCGGTCCAGTGGCCGTGCTCGGCGCGTCGCAGCTCGCGTGCGACGTGGCCCGAACGGTCCTCCGGCTCTTCGCGGCGAGCGGTCAGTCGCCTGGCGGGGCGGCGCGCCGGACTCTGGGGGTCGAGCTCGTCGCCACGGCCTCCGATTCGGTCCTGCGCGGCGAGGTGCCCGACTTCGTGGCGGCCGAGGAGGAGGGGGTGCGGCTCCTCGGTGATCGCCGGGTGGTGGGCATCCGCGAGGGGGGCGGGCGTGTCGTCGGGCTGGCCACGGTGCTCGAGCCGGGGTCGCGCGCGCCCCGCAACGCCGTGCGGCGCAGGCCCTTCCACACCTCCTCGGAGCTGCCGGTGGCGACGGTCATCCTGGCCGACGGCAGGCGCCCCGAGCTCTCCTTCCTCGACGCGGAGCTGGCGGCGGCGGTGACCGAGCAGGGCTTCGTGCGCGCGAGCCGGGAGAGCGGAGAGACCGCGGTGTCGGGCCTTTACGCCGGAGGGGATGTGGCCTTCGGTCCCCGCAGCGTGGTCGAGGCCGTCGCCGACGGACGCCGCGCTGCGCTGGCCATCGACACGCGTCTCACGGGACGGCTCGAGGTGTCGCGGGCGCACGAGGTCGTGACGGTGGTGCTCGACGCCGACGAGGCGAGCGTCGTCGCGGAGGAGCGGGACGACGCGCCGGTCGAGTTTCCGGGCCGCCTCCCCATCGAGGAGCGAACCCTCCTGCGCGAGGTGGAGCTCCCCATCCCCGTCGCGAGCGCGCGCGCCGAAGGCCGGCGGTGCCTCCGCTGCTGGATCGACGCCACGTTCCAGGCCTCCGCGCTGGCGGGCAACGAGTGCCTTCACTGCGGCGGCTGCGTGGAGATCTGCCCGCAGAGCTGCATCGATCTGGAGGCGCTCCGGCTGCGGGCCGCGTCGTGCGGTGACCGCTTCGTCGAGCTCGACGCGCGCCTCCGCGGCGTGGGCGGCGAGACGTCGGCGGGCGACCTGCCGCGCAAGGACGACAGCACCTGCATCCGGTGTGGGCTCTGCGTGCTCCGCTGTCCGTCAGGGGTCGTGCTCCTGCGCGCGACCTGCCCGCGCGAGGAATGGGAGCTGCTCGCGCACCTGCCCTCGCGCTCGGGAAGGAGCCCCACATGGCACTAGTGGACGACCTCAAGGAACCCCTGGAGGTGGAGGAGCGGGAGCGTCGAAGGTTTCTCGCGCTCCTCGGCGGCGGCGCGCTGGGCCTCGCCTCGCTCGGCTCGACCCTCCTCACGCTGCGCTTCCTCTGGCCCCCCGTGGAGTACGAAGAGGAGAGCCGCTTCCCGCTCGGGCGGGCCGAGTCCTTCACGCCGAACACCGTGGTCGCGATCCCGACCCACCGGGTCTACGTGGTGCGCACCGACGAGGGGCTCTACGCCCTCTCCGCAGTCTGCACGCACCTCGGCTGCATCACGCGCTACGACCCCGCGAAGCGCGGCATCTCCTGCCCGTGCCACGGCAGCCGCTTCACCGAGAAGGGCGAGGTCGTGGGGGGGCCCGCGCCGCGCCCCCTGCACCGCCTGGCGCTGCTCCTCGAGGACGGCGTGGTCTGGGTGGACACGAGCAAGCGCGTCTCGACCGACGCGCTCTTGAGGGTCGCCTGATGGGCGCCTTCCTCGAGCGCATCGCTCGCAGCCGCGTCTATCGATCGATCGTCCGGCACGGGGCGCCGACGACGAACCGCAACCGGGCGCTGCTCGTCTTCTCTAACCTGTTTCTGCACGTCCACCCCGTGAAGGTGCGGCTGCGCGCCATCGCGTTCCCGCGCACCTTCTACCTCGGCGGCCTCTCGCTGATCTGCTTTCTCATCCTCACCGTGACCGGCGTGCTGCTGATGTTCTACTACCGGCCGTCGGTGCCGCACGCCTATCACGACATGAAGGAGCTCGAATTCGCCGTCGCGTACGGGCTGTTTCTGCGCAACCTGCACCGCTGGGCCGCGCACGCCATGGTCGCGCTGGTCTTCCTGCACATGGTGGTGGTCTTTCTGCGCGGCGCGTATCGCCCGCCGCGCGAGTTCAACTGGGTCATCGGGGTCGTCCTCTTCGTGCTGACGATTCTCGGCTCGTACACCGGTTACCTCTTGCCATGGGATCAACTCGCGCTCTGGGCCGTCACCGTCGGCACGAATATGGCGCGGTCGGCTCCGGTGGTGGGCGAGGGGATCCAGCGACTCCTCGTCGGAGGAGAGACGATCGGCGAGGCCGCGCTGGTGCGTTTCTACGTGCTCCACTGCGTGGTGATCTTGTTGCTCCTGCTGGTGGGGATCGCGCTCCACATCTGGCGCATCCGCAAAGACGGCGGCATCTACTTGCCCCCCCGACGGAGAGAGTGACGATGACCGACGCGGAGGGACGCGGGGCCAAGGAGGGCCACGAGGGGCACGCGCCCGGAGAGGACCGCGACGAGCGGGGATCGGCCGATGAGGCCCTGGTCATGACCTACCCGCACCTGCTCTTGCGCGAGCTGCTCGCGGTGCTCGCGGCGACCCTGGTGCTGGTGCTGGTGTCGATCTACGTCGACGCTCCGCTCGAACAGGTCGCGAACCACGAGAAGACCCCCAACCCGGCGAAGGCCCCCTGGTACTTCCTCGGCCTCCAGGAGCTGCTCCACTATTATCCACCTGTCGTCTCGGGGGTGATCCTCCCGGGGCTCTATCTCGTCGCGCTGGCGGTCATCCCGTACGTCCGGATGAACAACGAGCGGCCGCCGCTCTGGGAGGAGCGGCGCGGTCGGCGCCTGGCTTGGCTCTGGATCGCGGTTGCGGCGGGTACTGCGGTGATGGCGCTCACCGGGGCGCATCCGGCGTGGCCGCTCATCGGGCCGCTCTGGGCGGTCGCGCTCCTCATGACGCTCGCGGCCTTCTGTCGCGCGGGGGGCGGGGCCCGGGGCTGGCTGCGTCGGCAGAGCCTGGCCTTCTGGATCTTCGGCTGGTCGGTGCTGGCGGTCGTGGTCCTCACGGTGGTGGGCGTCTACTTCCGCGGGCCGGGGTGGCGCTTCACGCTCCCCTGGCGCGACGGGGTCTTCTACTGATGGCTGGCGGCGCGAAACCCACGGCGACCTTGCGGCTCGGCGCCCTGCTCTGGGCCTTTGCAGCGCTCGCGCTGGCGCTCACGGCCAGCCTCGCGCTCCTCGCGGCGAACGAGGAGGGCTCGGAGTGGCGCACGCTGCAGCGGCGGTATCGAGAGCTCGCGCGCGCGGCCGGCGGCGGGGCGCTCCCGGTACGGGTGCGGCAGCTCTACAAGCCGGCGCTCGGCGTGGTGGACCGCTGCGTCTCCTGCCACCTCGGCATGGGCGAGGCCAAGCCGGTCGCTGGGCACCCGGTCTTCTCGGCGCACCCGCCGCTCCCCCACCGCGTGCGCGACTTCGGCTGCACCGTCTGTCACGGCGGACAAGGGCGCGCGACCCGTACGGCCGCGGCGCACGGTCAGGTGCGCTTCTGGGACGAGCCGCTGCTCGAGCGGGCGCACCTTCAGGCGGGGTGCGGAAGCTGTCACACCCATCTGCCCACGGCGGATCCCGCGCTGGTCGCGAGAGGACGCGCGCTCGTCCTCGGGGCCGGGTGTCTCGGCTGCCACCGCGTGGGAGAGCGCGGGAGCTCGCGTGCGCCCGCGCTCACCTTTGTCGGGCTGCGCGGTTACCGGGCCGAATGGCACACGCACCACGTCGAGCAGCAGGCGACCGCCCAGCGGGGCCTCTTCAAGGAGGTGCCGTTCTCGCCCCTCGGCGACGACGAGCTGGCCGCGCTCAAGGCCTTCCTCACGGTGCAGGTGGGGGCGCCGCGCCTGATCGAAGGGAAGCTCCTGAGTCTCTCTCTCGGCTGTCGCGGGTGTCACCGCGTCGGGGGCGTGGGGGGGGAGGAAGGGGTTCCGCTCGACGGACTCGGGCGCAAGGCGGCCCGCGAGCTGGACTACCGGGGCGTGCGCGGTCCGCACACGCTCGCGAACTGGCTGCGCGAGCATTTCCTCGACCCCGCGCGCGTCGTTCCCGGGAGCGAGATGCCGCGGCTCGGGTTGAAGCCGCAAGAGGCCGAGCGGCTCACGACCTACATGCTCTCGCTGCGGGCCGTGCCCCTGCCGGCGAAGTGGACCCCCAAGGACCGAGCCCGCGGGGAGCAACTCGGGGAGCGGGACTTCCCCACCGACGGAGCGTCGCTCTACCGCGCGTTCTGTGTCGCCTGCCACGGTCCCGAGGGGCGGGGGCTCGCGCGCACCTTCGGCAAGGTCACCGTCGAGTTCCCGGCGCTGGCGAACCCCGAGTTTCTGGCGCTGGCGGACGATCCGTTTCTGCGAGGGACCATGGCGCGCGGCAGACCGGGGCGCCGGATGCCCGCGTGGGCCAAGCTCGAGGGCGGCCTGCGCCCCGTCGAGCTGGACGCGCTGGTCGCGTACGTGAGGAGCCTCGGGCCCGGCGTCGCCTCGTTCGAGCAGGTGATGGCCGAGACGCCGGACCCGACCCGCGGTCGCGCACGTTTCGCCACGAGCTGCGCGCCCTGCCACGGCGCCGCCGGCGAGGGGACCGCGATCGGGCCGCCGCTCGCCGCCGCGGACAACCCGGTGACGAAGAGCGAGAACCGCATCTACGGCACGCTCGCCATGGGGGTGGCCGGGACGGCCATGGGGGCCTTTCGTCGGTTCGACGCCCGCGAGCTGCGGGCGGTGATCGCCGCCGTGCGCGAGCTCCCGGAGCGCGCCGAGCTCTCTCGCGCGCGCTGGAAGGCCGTGGCCGGGGAGCCCTCGCGCGGGGCGGCCCTCTTCAAGCAGCACTGCGCCACTTGTCACGGCGAGCGCGGCGAGGGGAAGACGGGGCCCTCGATAGGCACCCCGGCGTTCCTCGAGGTCGCGCGGGACGGCTATCTCACGGGGACGATCGTGCGCGGCCGCGAGGGGCGGCGGATGCCGGGCTTCGGCCAGGCGGGCAAGGAGCACAAGAGACTGCTGGCGGGCGAGGTGGCGGACCTCGTCGCGTTCCTGCGCGCGCGGGCTCCGGCGGTGGGGTCGTCACAGCGAACCCGTTGATTTCAATCTGGACCTTGCCGACCCGGCACGCCGACCGGGTGGATGCGATCTAGCCCTGGCAATCAGGACCAAGTT
The DNA here is from genome assembly GCA_020848905.1 of Deltaproteobacteria bacterium. Lineage (NCBI taxonomy): Bacteria > Pseudomonadati > Myxococcota > Myxococcia > Deltaproteobacteria bacterium. The sequence continues at coordinate 81,200 of JADLHG010000003.1, read as the reverse complement.
GGTCTAATTTGACGCAAGTCAAGTCAGCCCGCTGTCTCTCTCTAACCCATTACCCGGGAGGATCCATGAGCACGCTCGCTAACAAGTCGGCTGCGATGCGGTTTTACGAAGAGGTGCTGAACCGAAGGCAGCTCCACCTCATCGATGAGCTCGTTGCGCAGGAGTGGGTCGACCACAATCCGGACCCCGGAACGAAGCCCGGCGCTGCCGGCCTCAAAGGGATGTTTCGCGAGGTGCTCGAGGCCTTCCCCGACCTCAGGGTCACCGTCCACTCCCTCGTCGCAGAGGGAGACAAGGTCGGCGTGTACGTGTCGTTCGAGGGCACGCACCTCGCCGCGTACATGGGTCTCCCCGCGACGGGGCGGCAGGTCTCCGTCACGGGCTTCGATTGGATGCGGTTCGCGGGCGGCAAGGCCGCCGAGCGCTGGGGCGTCTTCGATCAGGTGGGGATGATGCAGCAGCTCGGCGCGATGCCCGGTCCGACGCCCGGCGACCTGAAGGCGACGTCGCGGCGCTACTACGAGGCGCTCGACAAGACCAAGGGCGACGTCGGGGCGCTCGTCGGTAATTACCTCCACGCGAACTGCGTCACCCATTTCGGGGGCCAGCCGCACCCGCTCGACGTCGAGGGCGTGCAGGGTCTGGCGCGGAGCTTCTGGACTGCCTTTCCCGACCTCGTGCACACCATCAAAGATCAGGTCTGCGAAGGCGACCGCGTGTTCACCCGCATGACGGCCAAGGCCACCCACAAAGGGGAGTTCGCCGGGGCGCGCGCCACGAACAAGGTGTGTGAGATCGACGTGATCTCGGCGCAGCAGTACACCGAGGGCAAGATCGTCGAGCAGTGGGTCCAAATCGACCTGCTGGGGCTTCTCTCGCAGATCGGTCTCGTCCCCCCCCCGAAGTAGCTGGCCGTTCCCTGCCACGGGCTTTCTGAGCGCCGGTCGGCCGTCCCGCCTCTACGGTCGCGCCGACCGGTCGCGGAAAACCATCGTGGTCAGCTCGCTCGGACGAACGGTGAGCCACCGCGGCTTGCTGTAGCGGCGCGCGGAAAGATAGTAGACGCGAATGCGGTGCGCCCCCGGCGGCAGCGCGTACCCGACGAGCGGCGTGAGACGTCCCGTGGAGCGGCCGTCGAGGTAGACGCGAGCGCGCGGGGTGGCGTTCACGGTGAGGTAGCCGATGCGCCGTCCGGGTGCGGTAGGCCGGGGGGTGGACTCGAGGCTGCCATCGGGGCTCGGGACCGCGGTGGCGGCGTCGGCGGGGGCGCTGGGGCTCGCGTCCGGAGGGGCCCACGCGGCGGCGGCGTCGGCGAAGCGCCGTCCTCCTGAGGGGAGGGTCTCGGGCGGTGTGCCCGGCTGCCGGCCTCCATCGGAGAGGAGAGCGGCGCCTCGACCGACGGGGTCGTTCGATCGCGCGACCCAGATGGCCACCAGTATCCCGCCCAGTGCGGCGAACGAGAGCGCGAAGAGCGGCAGAAGGCGCTGGAGCGCCTGCCGGTCGCCGAGCACGGCCCGAGCGCGGCGGGGGAGCGAGACCCTCGGGGTAGCGCGCGCGCGACGTCGGCGCGGGAGCTCGAACGGCTCGTCGAGGGCGGCCTCTTCGGGGCGCCCGGCCGGCGACTCCTCCGTGTCGTCGGCCTCCGGGCGCGGCGGCGCCGGGGCTGCCGGCGACTCCGCACGAGCAGGCCGCGGTCGCGGTCGGGCGGGCTCAGCCGGGGAGGGTGCTGCCTCCGGGCGCTCCTCCGCCGGATCCGCCGGGTCCTCCGGGTCCTCCACGGCCTGGGCGCGCCCCCGCGGCTTCTGAGAGCGAATGACGCGCGTCTCGTCCTCGAAGAGGCGCTCCCGACGCTCCCGCGCGGAGAGCGACGCCGCCGACGGATCTGTAGGCGCGAGCGCGGCGGAGAGGTCCGGCCCCACGTCGGTGAGCTCGGGCGAGCTGGCCTCGAGGCCGCGGTGCGCGAGCTCCCGCTCCTCGCCGCGGGCCGCGACCCGCGGTGAGGAATTGGCCCTGGTGGGGCCCTCGTCCAGGAGGCCCTCCGGGAAGCTGTCCCGGGCCACCATGGTGATCTCGCCGGTGTGCACGACCCCCGAGGCCGCCGTGGCGGACGCGCCGCCGAAGCTCACCGAGGCGTCCGCGAAGAGAGGGGCGCTGAGAGAGATCGAGCGTTCGGCGGGGCCGTTCTTTCGCGCCGCGAGCAGGGCCTCGGCCCGGCGCTGCACGCGTTCGGCCAGCGTCTGCGTCGTGCGCAGCGGGTCGTAGGCGCCGCGCTCCTCGAGGTGACGCCGGAGCGCGGAGGCGAAGGCCTTGGCCGAGGCGTAGCGCCGCCGCGGGTCGCGCTCGAGGGCCCGCAAGGTCACCTCGTCGAGCTCGGGGGGCAGGGTGGGGTTCACGCGCGAGGGGGGCTCGACCTGATGGTGCAAAGCCACCATCTGCTGGCCGCTGCTCGTGGAGCGGAACGGCTGCTTGCCCGAGAGGAGTTCGTAAAGGATGGCCCCCGCGGCGAAGATGTCCACGCGGTGGTCGATCTCGCCGCCGCAGGCCTGCTCCGGGGGCATGTAGCTGAACTTGCCGCGGATGTCCCCCACCACGCTCACGTGGCTCGAGATGGCCGCGCGCGCCACGCCGAAGTCAGTCAGCTTGATGTGGCCGTGGCGCGAGATGAGCACGTTGTGCGGCGTCACGTCGCGGTGGATGATGCCCATCGGGCGGCCGCCGTCGTCGGTGCGGTGGTGGGCGAAGTCCAGCGCGTCGAGGATCGAGATCACGACGTGGGCCGCGAGCTCGACCGGCAGGGACTGCGAGCTGTGCTCGTCGAGCTCCACGATGCTCTTCAGGTCGAGCCCGTCCACGTACTCCATCGCGATGTAGTAGCTGTCGGCGACGCGGCCGAAGTCGAAGACCTGCACGATGTTCGGGTGGGTGAGCCGGACCGTGATCTTGGCCTCGTCGGCCAGAAGGTCCACCGTCTGCTTGTCCTGCGTGCAGAAGGGGAGCAGGCGCTTGATGGCCACCTGCTTCTCGAAGCCGCCGACGCTGGTCGTCCGCGCGAGGAACACCTCGGCCATCCCGCCGTACCCCAGGCGCGAGAGCAACGTGTACTTGCCGAACTGTTCCGGAGGCATCGCCGAGGCTTATCTTACCAGCCTCGGCGGGGCCTGTCCCGAGGCCCCACCGAGGCCGCGTTGCGCCCACGTCACCCCCACCGCCATAATGCCCGCTCGATGCCGTCCTCGTCGCCTCCGCCCGCGCGTCGCAGAGCCTCCCGCCCCCCTCCGCCCGTCGACGAGGCGGAGCTTCGAAGACGCGCGGCCGAGCTAGATGGCTCGACGGTGGGCGAGCTGGCCCGGGCCCTCGGCGTCCTGCTTCCGGCGGAGGCGCGGCGCGCGAAGGGCGCGATCGGCGCTCTCGTCGAGCGGGCGCTGGGCGCCACCGCGGGGAGCCGCGCGCTCCCCGACTTCCCGCACCTCGGCATCGAGCTCAAGACGATCCCCCTCGACCGGGAGGGGCGCGTGCGAGAGTCCACCTTCGTGTGCACCGTGGACCTCCTCGAGGCGGACCGCGAGGAATGGCTCGCCTCGCGCGTGCGGCGCAAGCTGGGGTGTGTGCTCTGGATGCCCGTCGAGGCCGCGCGCGTGGCGCCGCTGCCCGAGCGCCACTTCGGCACGCCGCGCCTCTGGCGTCCGGACCCCGAGGAGGAGGCGCTCCTCGCGGCCGACTGGCACGAGGCGATGAGCCTCATCGTGCTCGGCCAGGTCGAGCGGCTGGACGGTTATCGCGGCAGGGCCTTGCAGGTGCGACCCAAGGCCGCGACGGGCGAGGTCCGGGTCGAGGTGCTCTCGACGCACGCGGAGGCCGTCTCCACCGTGCCGCGCGGCTTCTATCTGCGCGCGCGCTTCACCGAGGCGCTCCTCTGGCGGTGAAGTCGCGCGCCCCGTCCGCCGAGGTCCCCTACGAGCGCGAGCGGAGCTTCTTGCGCACGGTGACGCGGTTGCCGCGTTCGTTGTAGGCGATCTCGTCCACCGATAGCCGGGCCAGGAGCACGCCGCGACCGTGATCCGAGAGGAAGTTGGCCGGGTCGGTGGGGTCGGGCAGGCTCTGCCAGTCGAAGCCGTTCCCCTCGTCGGTGACCTCGAGCTCGAGTTCGTCGTCCCGGCGACGCGCGCTGACCGTCGTGCGGCGGTCCCGGTAGGCCGGCTGCTTCAGGCGGTCGGCGAGCAGCCGGTCGAGCGCCCCCGCCTCGAGGGCGCGGCTCTTGTCCTCGTAGGAGAGGCCGAGGTTGCCGTGCTCCATCGCGTTGAGCAGCAGCTCCCTGAGGGCCAGGCTCAGCTCCGTCACGGAGCCCTTCTCGAAGCCGGCGGCGCACTGCCGCAGCAGCTGGTCGACGAAGGGCGCGATGGCCTCGAGGTCGTTGCCCAGCTGATAGAGCCACGAGCGCTCGAGCTGCCTCACGGAGCCCGGCATCCCCACCGACTCGTGGCGGGCCAGCCGGAGCGAGTCCTCCATGCGATTGAGGGCGGCCGAGAGATCGTCGAGGCGGACCGGCTTCTTGATGAAGTCGGTGACCCCCGCGCGCAGGGCCTGAATGGCCATCGACTCGGTGCCGTGTCCGGTGATCACCGTGACGGGCACGTCGGGCGCTTCCGCGCGGATCACGAGCGCCACGGCGAGGCCATCCCGTCGCGGCATGCGGATGTCGCTGATCACCATGTCGGGCGTCTCGGCGCGAAAGAGGTCGAGGCCTTCCTCGCCATCCGAGGCCGTCGTGACGTCGTACCCTTCTTCGACGAGCAGGGCGCCGAGCTCCTCTCGGACCAGAGGCTCGTCGTCAACGAGGAGGATTCGGCGCTTCGTTCTCATGTCCGGACGGGGCAGTCTTGAGGGTGATGGTGAAGGTGGTGCCTTCTCCCGCCGTGGATTGCACGGCTAGTGTGCCACCAAACCCGCTCACCAGACCATAGCTGATGGAGAGGCCCAGGCCCGTCCCCTTCCCGACCTCCTTGGTGGAGAAGAAGGGGTCGAAGATGCGCGCGCGAACCGCCTCGGGGATCCCCGGTCCGTTGTCGGAGACGCAGAGGGCGAGGCTCGCCGAGGACGAGGCCTCGACGGGGTGCGCGTGGATGCGGACCGCGCGCTCGCGGCCGGGGGGCGTAGCCTCGAGCAGCGCGTCGCGCGCGTTGATGAGCAGGTTGACGAGCACCTGCTCGAGCTGGGCTTCGTCGGCCTCGACCTCCGGCAGTCCGTCGGGCAGCTCGACGGCCACCGCGATTCCCTTGTCCGTGAACTGCTGGCCGAGAAGGTCGAGGACGGTGTGCACGGGGCGCGCTGCGGGGAAGCTCGTGATCTTCCGGACGCTGGGCCGCCCGAAGCTGCGCAGCTGGTCGATGATCTTGCTCGCCCGCTGAACCTGCCCCTGGACCTTCTCGAGCTTCTCCCGCAGAAACGCCCCGGCCTCGTCGTCGGGGACGCGCTTCAGCATGCGGGAGGTGAGGAGCCCGATGTTGTTCAGCGGCTGGTTGAGCTCGTGCGCCACGCCGGTGGCCATCTCGCCGAGGCTGGCCAGCTTGGCGCTCTGGATCAGCTGGAGCTCGTTGAGCTGCAGCTCCACCTCGAGGCGCTTGCGGTCCGTGATGTCGATGAAGACCACGAGCTGGCCGTTCGTGCGGCCCTCGGCGTCGGTGATGTCGCTCGTGCTCAGCGCCAGCAGGTGCTCGACGCCGGCCTTGTCGACCCAGAATTCCTCGTCGGGGCCAGCCTGCATGAGGGAGCGCAGCGGGATCTCCTGGCTCGGCGGCCGATGCGTGAGGTCGCGGAGCTGGGCGAGCGTTACCCCGCCGACCGTCTCGGCCTCGCGATAGCCGAGGATGCGCTCGGCGGCGCGGTTGATGAGCTGCACGCGTCCGCTGGCGTCGGTCGCGACGATGCCCACCCAGTCGGTGGCGTCGAGCAGATTGTCTCGAAACGCGAGGTGCGCCTCGGCGGAGAGGCGCGCCGTCACGGCGACGTGCTCGGCGTTCCGCCGGCGCTCGACGTCGCGGGCCAGGGCGCCGGTCAGTCCGTCGACCAGGCGCGCGAGCGGATGGCGGAGCATCCAGTTGGCCGTGAAGAACATGATCAAAAAGCTGAGCGCGACGCCGAGACCGAGGACCCCGGCCCCGATGGTCATGTACTGAAGGGTTCCCTCCTCTTCGGCCTGCCGCGGGACGACCAGGAGCAGCTGGTGCTTCGCGTCGTAGGGGCGCAGGATCCACGCGCCGCTCAGCTCGCCGAGCGCCTCCTCGATCTCCACCTTGGTTCCGAGCGTCGGTGGGCCGCGGTAGACCTTCTGGGCCATGGCCGGGAGCGCGGGGTGCGACGCGAAACGCAGCGCCCCGGCGTGGGTGACGAGGGCCATCGGGATCTTGGTGATGCGCGCGGCGCGACCGACGATCTCCTCGTCCGTCGCCCGCGGGCTCTCGTGGCGGAGCGCCTCGCACGCGCCAGCCGCGAGGTCGCCGGTCTTCTCGAGGAACTCGCGCGTGTTGGCCATCGAATCGAAGATCTCGTAGAGCACGCCGGCCCCGCCGACGAGGAGGTTCAGCGCCAGGGCGATGAGCACGAAGCGCAGGAAGATCTTCTGCGCGCCCTGCGCGGTTCCTTGCTGGACGGCGAGCTGTCCGGTCAGATCCTCGCCGTCGTGTACGGTGGGTCTCGGCACCTGCCGACTCTAACCGCAGAGGCCGCGTGAGTCGATCGCGCTCTACCCCGGTGGGTTACCGGGGTATCATTGCGCGGCATGTACGAGGTATTCGAGCACACGGCAGATCTCGGGCTTCACGTCGAGGCGCCGACGCTCGAGGGCCTCTTCGCCGAGGCGGGGAGGGCGCTCTTCTCGGTGATCGTCGAGGAGCTCGACGCGGTGGAGCCGCGCACCACGCGCGAGGTGCGGCTCGAGGGGCCGAGCGAGGACTACCTGCTCTTCGACTGGCTGACCGAGCTCCTGTACCTGTTCGAACGGGAGCACCTGCTCTTCGCGCGTTTCGAGGTGCGGCGCGACGGGGACCGCCTGATCGGGCGAGCCTCGGGGGAGGGGGTGGACCCGGAGCGACACCACCTCACGCACGAGGTGAAGGCCATCACGTATCACGGCCTGTTCGTGGAGGGCGGCCCCGCGGGCTTTGCGGCCGAGGTGATTCTCGACATCTGAGGTGGACCTTGGGCAAGGGTGGGTTTCACGGCACGCTCGAACGAGTGAACGATTGCTGCTACCGCATCCCGCGCAGCTACCGGGCGGGGATGCGCGTGGACGGCCTCATCTACGCCGACGAGGCGATGATCGAGGAGATCCGGCGCGACCAGGCGCCCGAACAGGTGGCCAACGTGGCCTGCCTGCCGGGGATCCAGCGCGCGAGTCTGGCGATGCCCGACATCCACTGGGGCTACGGCTTCTGCATCGGCGGCGTCTGCGCCACGGACCCCGAGGAAGGGGGCGTCATCTCGCCGGGGGGCGTCGGCTACGACATCAACTGCGGCGTCCGTCTCGTGCGGACGGCGCTCTCCGCGGAGGAGGTGCGGCCACGGCTGCGGTACCTCGTCGAGCGGCTCTTCGCGCGCATTCCGACCGGCGTCGGCCAGAGCGGGGACTACACCTTCGGTTCGAAGGAGCTGCGCCGGCTCATGTCGCGCGGCGCGCGCTTCCTGAAGGAGCGCGGACTCGCGACCGAACGAGACCTCGAGCTCACCGAGGGGCACGGGTGCCTGGAGGGGGCCGAGCCCGAGCACGTGAGCGAACGCGCGATCGAGCGGGGCGAGAGCCAGTGCGGGACGCTCGGTTCGGGGAACCACTTCCTCGAGGTGCAGGTGGTGGACCGCGTCTTCGACGACGCGGCGGCGCGCGCGATGGGGCTATACGTCGGGCAGGTGTGCGTGATGATCCACTCCGGGTCGCGAGGCCTCGGGTATCAGGTCTGCGATGACGCGCTCCGTGCGCTCCGGGGAGTGCCGGAACGCTACGGGATCGCGCTTCCCGACCGCCAGCTCGCCTGCGCTCCTGCGAACAGCCCCGAGGGGCAGCACTACATCGGGGCCATGCGCGCGGCGGCCAACTTCGCCTGGTGCAACCGGCAGCTCATCCTGTGGCAGGCGCGCGAGGTCTTCGAGCAGGTCTTCGGACGCTCGTGGGTCGAGCTCCAGATGGAGCAGGTCTACGACGTGGCCCACAACATCGCGAAGCTGGAGCAGCACGAGGTCGAGGGGCGTCGCAAACGGGTCTGGGTGCACCGCAAGGGGGCCACGCGGGCCTTTCCGGCGGGGCACCCTGACGTGCCGGAGCTCTACCGCGAGGTCGGCCAGCCGGTGCTCATCCCCGGGGACATGGGCCGGGCGAGCTGGGTGCTCGCGGGGGAACCGGGGAGCCTCGAACAGACCTTCGGCACCACCTGCCACGGGGCCGGCCGGGCGCTCAGCCGCACCGCGGCGGTGGCGCAGGCGCGGGGACGTCGCATCGACCGGGAGCTGGAGGAGGCGGGGGTGATCGCGCGCGCGCGGAGCCACAAGGGGCTCGCCGAGGAGCAGCCCGGCGCCTACAAGGACGTGGATCGCGTGGTGGAGGTGGTCCACCGCGCCGGGATTTCGCGCAAGGTGGCCCGGCTGCGTCCCATCGGGGTGATCAAGGGGTGAGGCGCTAACCCCCGCGGGCGTTAACCGCCACGGGCTTCGCGGCCCAGGAGCTTGCGCGCCTCCCGGTCGAGCTTGCCCCACCAGCCCTTGCCGAAGATGAACTCCAGCGTGCCGCGCTCCGAGTCGTAGAGCCGCGGATAGCTCGGGTGGTCGTCTACGATACAGGCGAAGGGCTCGTCGTCGGTCTCCTCGAAGATCCCGGCCGAGGCCGGACCGTAGACGGTGAGGAGCGTCCTCTTGCCGCCGTCCGCCTCGTAGTCGTCGAGCGCGAGCGGCCAGAGCGAGCAGGCGACGGGCTTCCACTCGCGCGGGTCCTCCTCGTGCTGCATCGCGGTCATGTGCAGGGCGCACAGGCGCATGCCGTCCCGGTAGATGGTGAACTGGCAGGCCTTGGTGAGCGGGGCGTCGTGTACGAGCTCGAACCCGTAGTCGTCGTTCGTGCGGAAGGGATCCTCGTCGGGATTCTGCAGTCGGTGGTCCTTCGGCAGGTTCTTCCGCACGGCGGGGAGGCGGTCCAGGATGACCTTCCGGTCACGCTCCGTCACGGGGACGTCGTAGCGAGAGCAGCAGGAACGGTCGATGAGCGGCCGCTTCTCCGCCCAGTGGATGCAGCGGTGGCTGTCGCAGAGGAAGCGCCGCTTGACGAGCTGCGGGACGTCCACGTCCACGTGATCGATGGAGAGGAGCTCCTCGCGGGAACGGAGCAGCTCGACGTACTTACGAGTGGCGCACCACTGGAGCTCGTTGTTCCACTGCTCGAGGGTGCTTGGTTTCTTTTGCGCGCGGGTCTTGGACATGGCGCGCTCTTATGACACAGCCCGCACCGGCGACGCAATTGCGCGGTAAGACGCGCGCGTCACCGGCCAGGTCGAAAATAAAGCTGCCCGCCCCGCTGCGGGCCACCCGCCGCCACCCTAAAGCCGAAAGCTGCCCGCCCCGCTGCGAGCACCCGCCGCCGCCCCAAAACCGAAAGCTGCCCGCCCCGCTGCGGGCCACCGCCGCCACCCAAAAAATTGAACTACGTCGAATCCGTGAAGCCCCAAGTCCGAGGTGGCGTCTGCCACAGCACGCTTCCGGTGATCCCCTCCCGATCCCCTTGTTCGAGAAGCCACTGGCTTCTCGCCCCTGCGCGCGCAGTCGAGGCTGCGCGCACCGTCGCCACAATACCGAGAGGAGATCACCGGGAGCGTGCTGCAGGTCGCTGGGCGCGCCCCCTAGGCCCAGCTTCTTTTGTCGACGCCACCTCCGTCCGTTCTCCCGCGGGGGAGAAAAACGCAAAAAAGGCGCAATCACGACCGGTTCGCAGAGCGAAACCCGTCCGATTGCGCCTTCGACTTGCAGGCCCTAGTCCTGCTCGACAAGGCCGCCCACCACCAAGTAGCGAGCGAGTTAACACCCTATTTATGGCGCTGCGGGTCCAACCTGTCAACGAACAATTTCGATCATCTCCGCGTTTTTTTTCGCCGCGCGGAACACGCCGCGCCGCGGCGCTGCGGAATCAGGCGTAGGCCTTGAGGACCTCCTCCAGGGTCTTGCGCAGGTCGCCCAGCTCCTTCGACTTGAACGCGCGCTTCGTGCGCTCGAGCGTGTCCACGGCCTCCTTGAGGGCCTGTGCGAGGGCGAGCCCCCGCGGACAGTTCATGAGCTGACAGGCTTCGCGCGCCGCCTGCTGCGTCGCGAGGGCCTGCGTCATGTGCTGCAGATCTGTCAGGGAGGCCACGATGTTGCGCATCGTGAGCTGGACAAACGCGTCCACGGGTTTCTGCGCCGGCGTGCTCGACGCTCCGAGCGTCTGTTCGACGAGGTCGAGCTCGCTCTTCCAGCTCTGCAGACGCTCACGCGTGGACTTCACCGCGCGGAAGCTCTGATAGCGTTCCACGGCCAGCTTGGCCTGGGCGAGCAGCTCTTCGAAGTCGACCGGTTTCAGCAGGTAGGCCGCGACCGGGAGCTGGATCGCCTCGATCGCCGACCGCACCGACGGATAGCCGGTGACGAGGATGACCTGCAGCCCCTCGTAAAGCTCGGGGAGCTGCCGGATCAGCTCCAGGTCGGGGTTTCCGGGCATTTTGATGTCCGCGATGAGCAGGTCGAAGGGCTCGGCCTTGAGGACCTTCGAGGCCTCGAAGGCGTCGGGGGCGCAAACGCATTCGTAGCCCTCGCGGCGCAGCAGGTCCGCGGTGGCGAGGAGAAAGGTCTCCTCGTCGTCGGCGATCAGAATGCGGCCGAGCGCTCGGTCAGGCACTGGCTTCCTCCGGCAGGGGCTCCGCCGCGGCCTGGTCCACGGGGAGGCACAGGCGAAACGTCGTGCCGCGACCCGGCTCGCTCTCGAAGTCGAGGGAGCCGCGCATGGCTTGCACGAGGCTCTGGCAGATCGCGAGACCGAGTCCCAGCCGCCCCGTCCCCGCGGTACCGCTCTTGGTGGTGAAGAAGGGCTCGAAGATGCGCGACCGGAGGTCGTGAGGAATGCCGCACCCCTGGTCCTGCACCGACACGCACAGGTTCTGCCCCTGCATCTCGGCCCAGATGCGCACCTCGCCGCTGGCCGGTGAGGCGTCGATGGCGTTCTGGACCATGTTGTAGAGCACCTGCCGGAAGGAGCCCTCGGCCAGTCGCACCGTGTTGCCGGCGCGGGCCGCGTCGACGCGCAGCCGGATGCCCGTCTCGCGGCAATTCACCTCGAGAAGCGCCGCCACGTCCTCGATCACGCTGCGCACGTCGCAGGGACCGAGCTCGCGGATGGGCAGGTAGAGGTCGAACATCTGGCGTACGATTCTGGCGATGCGCTCGACCTCGCGTTCGATGCGGCCGACGTAGCTGTGGTAGGGGTGCGAGGTCGGGATCGCGTCCTTGATCAGCAGGAACGAGTTCTTGATGCCGGCGAGCGGGTTGTTGATCTCGTGCGCTATGCGGGCGGCCATACGACCCGTCGCCGCGAGCTTCTCGATGGCGCGCATGGCCTCCTCGGCCCGGCGACGTTCGGTGATGTCTCGCACCACGCCCATCACGGCCGGAGACCCCTCGAAGGAGACGGGGAGGCCCATCGTCTCGACGAGCATGAGGTGGCCGTCGCGGTGGATCATCCGCTGCTCGGTCCGCGGGGACATGGAGAGCGCTCCGGCCTGCAGCCGGTCGATGCATTTGCCGGCCCGCGGTCGGTCCTCGGGGTGCATGAGCGCGAGGGGGGCGGTGCCGATCAGGTCCTCACCCCGCTCGTACCCGAGAACCTCGAGCACCGCAGGGTTGACGTACACGATCTGACCGTGGCGGTGCACGATGATCGCGTCCGGCGAGGCCTCGATGAGCGAGCGGAAGCTGGCCTCGGAGAGCCGTCGTGCCTCCTCGGCCTGGCCGAGCGAGACCACCACGCGCCGCCGCTCGGCCATCTCGCGGTGCAAGGCCTCGTTGGTGGCGAGGAGCTGCTGGACGCGCAGCTCGAGCTCGTCGTTGGCCTTGTGGAGCTGCCGCTCCAACTTCTTGCGCTCGGTCACGTCGCGCGTCGCGCCGGCGAAGCGGACCGGCTCGCCGCCGTCGGCCCAGATCCCCTGGCCGCGCGAGTTGTACCAGCGGTATTCGCCCCACGCGCCCGTCTGCATGCGGAATTCGACGTCGTAGGGCTCGCGTTCGAGGAGGTGTCGGCGTACCGCGCTCTCCACGTCGTCCCGGTCGTCGGGGTGGATGCGGCTGAGCCACATGGTCGGCGTCACGCTCTCGCTCCCCTCGTAGCCGAGGAGCTTCCGGAAGCGCGGGGAGAACCAGATCTCGTTGGCGTCCGTGAAGCCGCGCAGGTCGCGGATCTTCACATCCCAGAGCGCGTCGTTCGCCCCCTGGATGGCCAGGTCGAAGCGCTCGAGCGTCTCGCGGAGCGCCTCCTCCGCGCGCTTGCGCTCGGTGATGTTCCGGATGATCGTCAGCGTCTCGTCGTCGCCGCTCGGGACCATCCGCGCCTCGAAGTAGCGCGTCCCGTCCGAGGCCGGGAGGTGGTACTCGAACGAGGCCAGCGTCCCCGAGTCGAGCGTGCGGCCGAGCGCCTCGCGTGCGGCGGCGATGAGCGACGAGGGGAGCGAGGTCTCCTCGAGCAGGAGGCCGAGCACCTCGTTGGGCTCCGCGACGAGCGTAACGCCGGGACTCGGTTTGACGTCGAGGAACCGCCCCTCCCGGGTCAGGCTGATCATCGTGTCCGGGATGGCGTTGAGCAGCGCGCGGTTTCGCGTCTCCGAGCGCCGCAGCGCGTGCTCCATCTGCCGTCGCCGCGTGATGTCGGTCTGCGAGCCGCCGATGCGCACGGCCTTCATGTCGGCGTCGCGGATGGCCAGGCCTCGGGCGAGGACCCAGCGGTAGGCCCCGTCGCGGTGCCGGATGCGGTACTCCTGCTCGAAGTGCTGGCGCCGCCCCTCGAGGTGGTCGTCGAGCATCGCTTGCACCTCGGGGAGGTCCTCCGGGTGCACCCGCGAGAGCCACTCTTCCGGCGAGTTCGTGATCTCGCTCTCTCCATGGCCGAGCATCGATTTCCAGCGCGGGGAGTAGTAGACCTGGTTCGTGGCGAGGTTCCAGTCCCAGAGCCCGTCGGTGACGCCGCTCGCCGCCAGGGCGAACCGGAGCTCGCTCTCGCGGAGCGACGCCACCGCGCGCTTGCGCTCGCCGATCTCCTGCTGCAGTTGCTGGACGCGGAGCTCCAGCTCCTCCTTCGCCTGAAGGACCTGCCGCTCGAGCTGCTTGCGGTCGGTGACGTCCCGGATCGAGCCCGCTACGCGCACCGCGCGCCCCGACGTGGGGTGCCGCTGCGCCTCGCCGCGCGCGCTGTACCACCTCCAATCGCCGGCGATGTTGCGCAGGCGATACTCCACATCGAAGGGGAGACGGTCGACGAGGTGCCGGCGGAGCTGCTCCACCACGTACGGCTGGTCGTCGGGGTGGAGCGCGGCGTACCAGGCCGCGGCCATGGTCTCCGGGTCGTCCGACGTGCAGCGGAGGAGCTCCTTGAAGCGCGGAGAGAACCACATCTGCAGGTTCCGGGGCGGGAACGACTCGTCCTCGAGCGTGAGCTCCCACAGGCCGTCCGAAGAGCCCTGGACCGCCAGGTCGATGCGCTCGTGCGTCTCGCGGAGCTCGGCCTGGGCGCGACGGGCCTCGGTGACGTCGACGATCACTCCGTCCCAGAGGACGCGTCCGTCGGGGAGCCGTTGGGCCCGTGAGGCGCCGTGAAACCAGATCGTTTCACCCGAGTGCAGCACCGCCCGACCTTCGAGCACCCAGGGGGTGAGCGATTCGAACGACTCCGCCACGGAACGGGCGAACCCCTCGACGTCCTCGGGGTGAAGGAGCGATAGCAGGCTCGACGGGTTCCGCACGACCTCATCGGGTTCGACGCCGAACATGGTCCGGCAGGCGTCGCTGAGGTAGGTGAAGGTCAAGGAGCCGTCGGGCTTGCCGATGACCTGGTAGACCACCCCGGGGACGTTGTCGGTGATGCGCTGGAGGCGGGCCTCGCTCGCGCGGAGCTTCTCCTCGGCGCTCCGACGGCGCAGGCTCTCGTGCGCGCGCCGCTCGGCGAGGCGGAGCCGCAGCTCGAGATGGTCGGGGTCGAGCGGGCGAACGAGGTAGTCGCTCGGCCCCGAGGAGAGAAGCGGGGCGAGCTTGGTGACGTCCTCGGCGTTCGCGACGAACAGCAAGACGGGCTCACCGGCGCCGGGGCGACGCCAGAGCCAGTGGCAGAACTCGGCTTCCTCTGCGCTGACGAGCTCCCAGTCGGCGACGACCAGGTCGTAGGGGGCCGCCTCGTGTTCGGCGAGCGCGCGGCTCACGTCGCCGCAGGAGTCCACCTGGTGGCCAAGCGCGGTCAGTCGTTGCGCGATGGACTGCGCGGCTGTCGGCTCTCGCGCGAGGACGAGCGTGCGCATGCCAGATTCCACCCTCCCGGTCCCGAAGCGTGTCGCACCTATGATAGTGTACCGCGGCGAGCGTGGGGGAAAGGGCAACCGATAGGTTTCTTCCGGAGGGATTCATGGCACGCATGTTCACGAGGGAGGCCATCACCGAGGGCCTCGAGGCCTGCAACACGGACCCGGCGCATCTGGAGCGGGCCAAGCTGATGTCCGGCACGGTGGTGCTGCGGGCGCTCGACACGCCGGACGGCAAGGACGTCCTGGTGACCTACACCTTCGACAAGGGACGGTGCACCAAGTGGGTCTTCGAGGAGGAGCCGGCGCCGTCGGCGCTCCGCAACCGCCCGTTCGTGCCGATGAAGGATGGGTTGGCGCGGGTGACGGCCGCCTACCAGACCTTCGTCAAGCTGGACAAGGGGGAGATGGAGCCGGCCGACGCGATGAACTCGCCCGACTACAAGATCGAGGCGAACATGATGATGATCCTGCCGCTCATGCAGGCCGTGGATTCCTGGAATCGGAAGATTCGCAGCATTCCAAAGGAGTATTAGAACCCTCGCTCGCGCTGTCCTGCCCCACGTTCGCGTCGATGGGAAATACCGTCGGCGGCTCGGGCGCGAGGACCAGTCGGAGCCGACGCACCCGTGCTTTGGGCGGCTCGAGCCCGAGCGCGAGGAGCACCTCTTCGGGGCGTCCCGTTCGTCCCTCACGGCTCGAGACGCGCAAGAGGAGCTCGGTCTCGCCGCTCGGGCCGACGGCGACCTCGAGCTCTTCCACGAGCGGCCGGAGGTCGTAGTCCTTCTCGCGCCGTCGACGCGGCAGCGTCGTGGCGGCGAGGAGCTTTGCCACCCGCTCGCGCAGATCGTCGGCCGAGGCGGGGGGCTCGAAGCGCACGCGGTACTCGGCCGCCTCGACGAGCGCGGGCAGGGCGCGCGAGGCGCACGGGAGCTCCGTCGCGTCGAGGGGGGTGAAGCCGGGCGGGGCGCAGCGAGCGAGCGCCGCGAGGAGCTCGTCTGCGGAGGGGCCGTCGACGGCGACCCAGAGGTCGAGGAGCTCGCCCTCGCTGCTGCACCCGAGGGGCAGGGCGGCGCCGAACTGCACCTTCGCGCGCGGGTGGTAGCCGCGGCTGTACACCACGGGGATCTTGCCGCGGCGGAGCGCGCGTTCGAAGGCGCGCTGCAGGTCCAGGTGGCCGCAGAAGCGCAAGGCGCCGTCCTTGGCGAAGCGGACGCGATAGCGGCGCGCGGCCGGCGGCGGCGCGGGGCGCGGGGCGCGCGGCACCAGGGCGGCGTCGGCCTCGAGAGGGGCGTCGGCCTCGACGGCGGCGTCGGCCTCGAGAGGGGCGTCGTCGCCCGTGGCGGTATCGTCCAGACGTTCGTTCATGGCAGCGGGCCTCGTGGGGCGATCAGGCCGTCGGCTCGAGCGGGGCGCCTCGCGGCGGCGGCTCCGTCGCGGACTGCGCGGCGGCCTTGTGCGCGGCGCGGCCCACCTCGGGGCATTGCCAGGTCTCTCCCGGGTTCGCGCGCCGGAGCTCCTTGAACTTGGGGAGGATGCCGCAGGCGAAGCACTTGTCGCGGCAGTCCTGGCGCGTCCGTCCGACGAGGCTCCACTCGTAGTCCTCGCGCAAGAAGGCCTTCGTCACCGCCGGGTCGAGGTGCTCCCAGGGGAAGACCTCGTCCGCGCCTCGCTCGCGGTGGGTGTAGAAGGCGGGGTCGAGCCCCACCGCGGCGAAGGCCTCCTGCCAGAGCGCGTCCTTGAAGTGCTCGCGCCAGGCGTCGAAGCGCGCCCCGCGGCGGTAGGCCTCGAGGATCACGGCGCCCAGGCGGCGGTCGCCGCGCGAGAGCCAGGCCTCGATCATCGTCTCGCGCGCGTCGGTCCAGCTCAGCTTGATGTTGCGATCCCGCAGCAGGCTGCGCAGCAAGGCCTGCTTCGCCGCGATCTGCTCGGCGCCGTCGCAGGGCACCCACTGGAAGGGCGTGTGGGGCTTCGGCACGAAGGTGCTCACGCCGACGTGGACCTTGGCGCGGCCACCGAGGGAGCGGCGGCCTTCGTTGAGCACCGCGCGCGCGAGCTCGGCGATGGCGCGCACGTCGTCGAGACCCTCCTGCGGGTGGCCGATCATGAAGTAGAGCTTGATCGTCTGCCAGCCGCGCCCGTAGATCGCGCGGGCCGTGGTGACCACCTGCTCGGTGGAGACCGGCTTGTTGATGATCTCGCGCATGCGCTCGCTCGCCGCCTCGGGGGCGAGGGTGAAGCCGCCGCGCCGCGACTGGCCCTGCAAGACGTCCATCAGCTCGGCGGAGAAGGACTCGATGCGCAGCGAGGGGAGCGAGACGTTCACCTGGCGTCCCGCGAAGCGCTCGGTCATGGCCCGCACGAGCTCGAGGACCTGGGTGTAATCCGACGAGGAGAGGGAGAGGAGCCCGACCTCTTCGTAGCCCGTGGCCTCGAGCGCCGCCTCGGCCGCGGCGAGGACCTCTTCGACGGAGCGTTCCCGCACGGGGCGCGCGATGATCCCGGCGTGGCAGAAACGGCACCCACGCGTGCAGCCGCGCATGATCTCGATCGGGACGCGGTTGTGTACGAGCTCGAGGGTCGGGACGAGAAAACGCGTGACCGGCGGTGGCAGCCGCGCGGCGATGTGCTTGCGCACGGTCGGGGGCACGCCGTCGTGACGCGGCCGGATCGCCTCCACGGTGCCGTCGGCGTGGTAGCTGACCTGGTAGAGGCTCGGCACGTAGACCCCGGGGAGGCGGGCGAGCGCTTCGAGCAGCTCCGCGCGCGAGCCGGTGCCACCTTTCCAGGCTCCGACGGTGCGCAGGACCTCGAGGATCAGGTTCTCTCCCTCGCCGATCACGAAGGCGTCGCAGAAGTCGGCTACGGGCTCGGGGTTGTAGGTGGCGTGGCCTCCCGCGACGACGACCGGGTCCTCTCGCGTGCGCTCCGCGGCGAGGAGCGGCACCCCCGAGAGATCGAGGAGCGCGAGCAGGTTGGTGTAGAGCGTCTCGTAGGGGAGCGTCACGCCGAGCACGTCGAAGTCGCGGATGGCGTGCTTGCTCTCGAGCGAGTAGAGCGGGAGTCCTGCCGCGCGGAGGCCCTTTTGCATGTCGGGCCAGGGGACGAAGACCCGTTCGGCGAGCATGTCGCTCTGCTGGTTCACCTGATCGTAGAGGATCGCCAGGCCCAGGTTCGGCATGCCGATCTCGTAGACGTCGGGGAAGGCGAGAGCGAGCCGCAGGGGGACCTGCGCCCAGTCCTTGACCACCGCGTTGAGCTCGCCGCCGACGTAGCGACCGGGCTTCTCGACGGAGAGGAGCAGGGATTCGAGCTCGATTTCGAGTTGGCCGGGGGTACGGGGGATCACGCCGGGGCTCCGTGGCACGGGCCTATATAGCATGGACCCGCGGAAGCACCAGGGCTTGGGGTGGTATGGTCGCACGCGATGGCCGGACGAACACGACCGCGGGCCGGGGGGCGTGCGCAGCGGCAGGAGCAGGCGCCGGCGATCCCCGCTACTCCGCGCCGGGCGCGCTGGGAGCTCGTCGCGCTCTTTGTCGCCCTGGCGGCGCTCTACGCCCTGACGGCTTGCCCCACGATCTTCTCCGGAGACGCGCCCGAGCTCGCGGCGGCGGGAGCGACGTTTGGCGTGCCTCACCCGCCGGGCTATCCGCTCTACTGCCTCGTGGCGAACCTCTGGTCCCGGGCGCTCCCCGTCGGAGACGTGGGCTGGCGTCTCAATCTGCTCTCCGCGCTGGCGGCGGCGGGCGCGGCCAGTCTGCTCGGGGCGCTGCTCCTCCGGCTCGGCGTCGGCGTAGCCGGGGCGCTCTTCGGGGCGCTCTCCCTCGCCCTCGGCGCGACCTGCTGGTCGCAGGCGCTCATCTCGGAGGTCTACGCCTTCGACCTGCTGCTTGGCGCCCTGGCGCTCCACTTCGCGGGGCGCGCGCGCGAGCGGCGCAGCGTCGGGGCAGCGGTGGCGACGGCTGTGCTCGCGGGCCTCTGGTTCGGGCACCGGACGGTGAACGTCCTCTACCTGCCGGCGCTGCTCCTCCTCGGCTGGCCGGCCCTCGCCGGGAGGCTCGCACGACCGCGCGTGTTCCTCGCGCTCCTCGGCGCGGGGGCCGCCACGCTGCTCGTGTTCGCGTACCTGCCGCTCGCGTCGCGGGCCCAGCCGCTGCTCGACGCGGGGGACCCGGAAACCTGGTCCCGTCTCTGGGAGCACGTCACGGCGCGGGTCTATCGACGGTACCTCCTCGCGGGCTCGGTTCCGGCCCACCTCGGCCAGCTCTTCGCCGGGCTGCCGCGGGAGCTCGGCGTGGCGCTGCTCCTCGCGCCCGTGGGGGCCGTCCTCGGGTGGCGACGCGCGCGCGGACCGACGGCCGCGCTCCTCTATCTCGTGGCGGCCAACCTCGCCTTCGCTGCGGTCTACCATGTGCCCGACGCGCAGGTATTCGTGCTGCCGGCGCTCCTCGGGCTGGCCGCGCTGGCCGGCCTCGCGGCGCACGCGCTCCTTTCGCACCTGCCGCCTCGCGCGGGGGCCTGCGCGCTCGTGGCTCTCCCCGTCGGGCTCGGGGCGGTGAACTTCGGACAGAACGACCTCCGCGGACAGACGCTCGCGCGGGACTTCGCGCGGGACGCGCTCGACCCCGCGGAGCCCGGCGCCATCGTGCTGACCCACGTGGACTCGGTCTCGTTCGGCCTCTGGTACGTGCAGGCCGTCGAGCGGCGGCGGCAGGACCTGCTCGTGCTCTCGCGCGGTCGCGCCGTGAGCTGGTATCAGCAGCAGGTGCAGCGACAGCGGCCGGAGCTCGCGCTGCCGAGCTACGAGGGACCCGACGCGGCGATCGCCTGGCCCGCGCTGATCCTGGAGCGCAACGCCGAACGCACCCCCGTCTACGTCACGGCGGACCTGGCCGGCTTCTTCGGGCCCTCGGCCTCGGCCGCGCTCCGCGAGCGGTACGTGGAGCTCCCCGCGGGGCTCATGACCCGGCTCGCGCCGGCCGCCCGGGCGCCCGCTCCGTCGGTGGTCGTGGCGCGAAACCGGGCTTTCTGGCGCGCGGCGTGGCCTCACGCCGTCGCGGCGCGCGAGCGGGTCCTCGAGACCGAGCAGGCGGCGCTCCTCCTGCACTACGGCAGCCTGCGGGTGCTCTTCGCCCGCTACGCGCTCCGTCACGGGGAGGCGGCGGCGGCGCGAGAGGCGGCCGAGGCGGTGGTGGCCCTGAAGGTCGGCCCCGTGCTCGACGCCGTGAACCGCGTCTATCGGCGGCAGGGTCACCAGTACCACATGAGCCGGATGCCCGAGCTCGCCGCGGGGCTCGCGGCGCTGGCGACGGCGCTCGAGAAGGGCGAGGTTTCGCTCACCGCAGTTCGGAGCCAGCTCGAGGGTCCGTCGCCCGAGGGCGTGCCCCCGCCGGCCCCCGGGGCCGCGCCGGGCCCTCGATCCTCGGGGCCGCTCTCCGTCGCCGAGAGCCCGGCCGAGGAGCAGAACCGGGAAGGGATCGCGCGGGCGCAGCGGGGCGACCTCCACGGAGCTCTCGCGGCGTTCGAGGCCGCGGTGCGCCGCGACCCGCGCCACGGCGGCGCGCTCTTCAACCGGGCGCGGGCGCTCACCTCGCTCGGGCGCCTCGAGGAGGCGCGTCAAAGCTATCGCGCGTTGCTCGTCCACCATCCGGCCCACGTGCCGGCGCTGCTCGGACTCGGGGAGCTCCTCGCCCGCGACCGCCCGAGCGAGGCCCAGGCGCTCTACCGTCGCGCGCTGGCCGCTCCGGTGGACGCCTCGCTCAGGACCGTGCTAGAGGAGCGCCTTGAGGCACTTGGGCGCGCGGCGGCGGCGGCGGGGGCGAAGGCAGGTCCCGCCCGTGCTGACGCGCCCCGGTGACGCGCGCTGGCGCAGTGGAGTACGAGCTCTGATGGATCGCATCGCCTACCTCGACGACCTCGCGCGCCTGGACCTGGACCGCCAGGCTCGCGCCGGGATCCCCGAGGCGATCTACGGTGAGGGGAAGACCCTCGACCAGGTGCTGCAGATCGCGACGCGCCTCGCGACCGAGTGCGGCCGCGCCATCGTGACCCGCCTGCTCCCCGGCTGGCTCGAGGAGCTGCGCGCCCGCCTCGAACCCCAGCTCTCCGTCGAGGGGTACGGGGGACGCGTGGCCGTGGTCCGCCGCCCGGGGCATCGGCCCGCGCCGTCGGGGGGCCTCATCGGGCTCCTCGCCGCGGGGACCTCCGACATCCCGGTGGCCGAGGAGGCCCGCGTCGCCGCCGAGGAGATGGGGTGCGCCGTGATCCACCACTACGACGTCGGCGTGGCCGGCGTGCACCGTCTCGTGGAGCCGCTCCGCGAGCTCCTGGCGCGCGACGTCGCGGCGGTCGTGGCGGTGGCCGGCATGGAGGGGGCGCTGCCCACCTTCGTGCGCGGCCTCGTCCCCTGCCCCGTGATCGGCGTGCCGACCTCCGTCGGGTACGGCCACGGCGGGCGCGGGGAGGGGGCGCTCACCACCATGCTGCAGAGCTGCGCCCCCGGCCTGACGGTGGTGAACATCGACAACGGCTTCGGCGCGGGCGCCACCGCGGCGCTCTACGCCAACCAGCTCGCCCGCGCGGCCCGACGGGCCTCGACCGAGGGCGCCCCGTGAACCATCCGCGACGCGAGGAGGCGTGATCGAAGATGCGACCCGAGATCGATTTCTACGGTATCGATGAGCTCTTGAACGAAGAGGAGCGGCTGGTCCGCGACTCCGTGCGCGCGTTCGTCGACGAGCGCGTGATGCCGATCATCCAGAAGCACTACCGCGCGGGGACCTTTCCCAAGGAGCTGGTCCCCGACATCGCGCGCCTCGGGCTGCTCGGCTCGACGCTCAAGGAGTACGGCGGCGCCGGTGTGGGCCCGACGGCCTACGGCCTCATCAACCAGGAGCTCGAGCGCGGCGACTCGGGCATCCGCTCGTTCGTCTCGGTCCAGAGCGGGCTCGTCATCTACCCGATCTACGCCTTCGGCAGCCCCGAGCAGAAGGAGCGCTGGTTGCCGCGGCTCATCCGGGGCGAGGCGATCGGCTGCTTCGGGCTGACCGAGCCCGATTTCGGCTCGAACCCGACGGGGATGCGCACCACCGCGCGGCGCGACGGGAGCGGCTTCATCCTGAACGGCACCAAGCGCTGGATCACGAACGGCAACCTGGCCGACGTGGCGGTGGTCTGGGCCAAGCTCGACGACCAGGTGATGGGCTTCCTCGTCGAGCGCGGGGCTCCGGGCTTCTCGACCGTCGAGATCGAGGGAAAACTCTCGCTCCGCGCGTCGGTGACGAGCGAGCTCATCTTCGAGGACTGCCGCATCCCGGGCGACGCCATCTTCCCCGGTGTCCAGGGGATGCGCGGCCCGCTCTCGTGCCTCACGCAGGCGCGCTACGGCATCGCCTGGGGGGCGACCGGGGCGGCGATGGCCTGCTTCGAGGAGGCGCTCTCCTACGCCAAGGAGCGGGTGCAGTTCGACCGACCGATCGCCGGCTTTCAGCTCACGCAGGCCAAGCTGGTCGAGATGTACAGCGACATCGTGCAGGCGCAGCTCCTCTGTCTGCGCCTCGGGCAGCTCAAGGCCGCGGGGAAGGCGAGCCCCGTGGCGGTCTCCCTGGCCAAGCGGAACAACGTGGCCATGGCGCTGCGCATCGCGCGCGTGGCGCGTGAGATCCTGGGTGCGAGCGGCATCGTGGACGACTACGCGGCGATGCGGCACATGTGCAACCTCGAGTCGGTCTACACCTACGAGGGGACGCACGACATCCACACCTTGATCGTCGGGCAAGCGCTGACGGGCATTCCGGCCTTCTCGGGCAGCGGGAGGTGAGCGCCGTGGAGGGAGCGTCGCCGCTCGTCGGCATTCTGGTGGGCAGCGAGCGGGACTTGCCCGTCGTGGCCGCCGCGGGCCAGGTGCTGAAGAAGCTCGGCGTGAGCTACGAGATCCTCGTCCGTTCGGCGCACCGCACGCCCGACGAGACCTTGGCCTACGCACGCGCGGCGCGGCAGCGCGGCCTAAAGGTCCTCATCGCGGGGGCGGGGCTATCGGCCCACCTCGCGGGGGTGCTGGCGGCCAACACCACGCTGCCCGTGATCGGGGTCCCGATGGCGGTCGGGTCGCTCAACGGCCAGGACGCGCTCCTCTCGACGGTGCAGATGCCGCCCGGGATCCCGGTGGCCACCGTGGCGATCGACGGCGCGGCGAACGCGGGCTACCTAGCGGCGCAGATCATCGCGGTCTCGGACGAGGCGCTCGCTGGACGAATCGAAGAGGACCGCGCCGCGCGGCGGGCCCACATCCTGGCCGTCCCCCCCGTCATGGGGTGACGGGACGGCGTCGCCTGAGGGCGGTTCGCACCCGGGCGCAGAGCTCGTCGGCCCCGATCGGCTTGGCCGCGAAGAGCACGTAGTCGTCGAGCCCCGCCTGGAGGTCGTGCGATTCCTCGTAGCCGCTCATCAGCACCACCGGCAGGTGCGGGCGGACCTTGCGGATCTCCGCGAGGAGCTGGCGCCCTCCCATGAGGGGCATCACCGCGTCGATGAGGGCCACGTCAAACGCCTCGGGGCTCTTTTCGAAGAGGCGCAGCGCCTCGGCGCCGTTCGGCGCGACGACCAGCCGGTAGCCGCTCTCCGAGAGCACGCGCTCGATCACCTGGCGGAGCGGCGCCTCGTCCTCGACGACCAGCACCGTTCCCTGCCCGGGCGGCAGCGGTGCCGGTGCGGGTGCCGGGGTGGGCCGCCGCGGCCGGGCGGGCTGCGACGACGCGGGCAGGAAGACGAGGAAGGAGGTCCCCTGGCCAGAGGAACTCTCGACCCGGATGATGCCGCGGTGCTGGTGCACGATCCCGTGCACGGTCGCCAGGCCGAGACCGGTGCCGCGCGCCCCGGGTTCCTTCGTCGAGAAGTAGGGCTCGAAGATGTGGGCCAGCGACTCC
This sequence comes from Deltaproteobacteria bacterium, assembly GCA_020848905.1. Taxonomy (NCBI): domain Bacteria; kingdom Pseudomonadati; phylum Myxococcota; class Myxococcia; species Deltaproteobacteria bacterium. The sequence continues at coordinate 57,718 of JADLHG010000003.1, read as the reverse complement.
TCGGCGATCCCGGACCCCGTGTCCGCCACCGTGAGCACCACGTGCGGACCGGCCTGCGCCTCGGGGTTTTCGCGCACCTCCTCGGCGGCGAGCGAGGCCTCGCGCGTCGAGATGACGAGCTTGCCCCCCTCCGGCATCGCGTCGCGCGCGTTGATGCAGAGGTTCAGCAGCACCTGCTCGAGCTGCCCCACGTCGGCCTGGATCGGCGGGACCTTCGCGTCCAGGCGGAGGGTGATGAGGATGTCCTCGCCGATCGTGCGCTGGATGAGCTGCATCAGGTCCAGCACGACCTCATTGACGCCGACGGGGGCGAGAGCCATGCGCTGGCGTCGCCCGAACATCAGGAGCTGTCTCGTCAGCGAGGTGGCGCGCTGCGTGGCCGAGACGATCACGTCCAGGTCCTCGTGGTCGGGGCCCGGTGGGAGCCGCGACTGCAGTAGCTGCGCGGAGGCGAGCACGCTCATGAGAAGGTTGTTGAAGTCGTGGGCGATGCCACCGGCGAGCCGGCCGATGGCCTCGAGGCGTTGGGAATTCTCGACCTGCGCCCGGTAGCGGGCCTCCGCAGCGGCGAGGCGCTCCTCGAGGCAGCCCTTCTCGGCGCGCGCCCGGTCGAGCTCGCGGCGCAACCGCGTCTGCTCGAGGACTCGCCGCGCGATCTCGGGGAGGAGATCGATCGTGCGGCCGTCCTTGACCAGGTAGTCCTTCACACCGCGCTTCATCAGCTCCACGGCGAGCTGCACCTCGTCGGCGGCGGTGACCACGACGACGGGCAGGTGGCTCAACGCGGCGGAGAGCCGGTCCAGAAGCTCGAGGGCGTTGCCATCGGGGAGGCGGTAGTCGAGGACCACCAGGTCCGGGGCGTAGCTCTGGAGGGCGTGCGTTGCCGCCTGCAGCCCGTGCACCACCCGGGCCTCGAGGCCGGCCTCCTCGAGGACCTGGGCCTCGAGTTGCGCCATCGCCGGGTCGTCCTCGACCACGAGGACCCGCTGTCGCGCCATGATTCCCGCGTCGATCATGAAAGGACCCCACCTCCCCGCGCTTCGTCCGAGCCCCGGTCCGCGCTACGTTCGAGCAGGCTAGCATGCTCGCGCCGGGGACGGGAGAAACGAACCGGGGACGGGAACGCCGTCACCCGAGGGGAGCGGTCGCGGGGGCGAAAGACGAGCACGGCGCGCTGCGTCGCGAGGCTGTGATCCCTTCGCCGGCGAGCCGCAGCTGTAGTAACGTCACCGGGAGTGAGCACCCCGGAACGCGCGCGCGATCTACGCGATTTGGAGTTTCTCGCGGACGTCACGCGAGAGACCCTGTCGTCGCTGCAGCAAGGCCCCTTGCTGTGGCGCGTGGTGCAGCTACTCCGTCACCGTTTCGGCTACGACGTGGTGACCATCGGCGTGGTCGAAGGGGACGCCGTCGTTTTCCGCGCCGGGAGCAGCAGCTCGGGGGAGGCGGAGCTCGTGGACGGGTCGCCCGACATGGCCCTGCGCGCCCCCGCGGGGCGCGGGATCGTGGGCAAGGTGGTCGAGACGCAGGCCTCGCGGCTCGTGCCGGACGTGGCCGTCGACCCGGATTTCGTCGCCGAGCTCGCGGCGCCGAACGTGCGCAGCGTGCTGGTGGTGCCGATCGTCCACCGCGACGAGCTGCTGGGCGTCGTGGACGTGCAGTCCGAGCGTCCGGCGGCCTTCGACGAGACGGACCTCAAGCTGCTCGAGGTCGTCGCGGCGCTCGTCGGCCCGGCGATGCACACGGCGCGGCTCTACGAGCGGGAGCGACGAAGGTTGCGGCACTTCCGGCTGGTCAACGAGATGAGCCGGCTGGTCATGTCGTCGCTCGACCGCGAGCAGGTCGTGGCGATGGCCTGCCGCGCGATGCTCGAGACGCTCGACATCTCCTTCGCCGCCGTGCTGCTGCTCGACAAGACCGGGCGGCGCCTGGTGCACGGCGGGCACGCCACCCGCCTCGAGTTCGTCGAGGGCGTGGATTTCGAGCGCCTATCGCGGCAGCTCGGCGAGGGGGTGGTCAGCGAGGTCGTGACCTCGGGCGAGCCGCTGCGGGTCGGCGACGTGCGCAACGATCCGCGCTACGTGGAGCTGGTGAAGGGGGTGCGGTCGGAGATCTGTGTGCCGCTGCGGGTGCGCGGACGCATCCTCGGGGCGGTGGACGTGGAGCACGTCGAGCCGCACCACTTCACCGAGGAGGATCAGTCGCTCCTCGAGAACCTGGCCGGCTACCTCGCGCAGGCGATCGACAACGCGCGGCTCTTCGACAGTCAGCGCCGGCGGTGGCAGCAGCTCCTCGTGATCAACGAGGTCACGCGCATCTGCACCGAGTCCATCGACCTGGACCAGATCCTCGGGCACGTGGCCGAGCAGGTGCACGACCGCTTCGGTTACTTCGTCACGGGGGTCTGGCTCAGCGAGGAGCGCGAGATGGTCTTGCGCGCGCTGTCGTGCGAGCAGCCGACGACGGTGCAGCTCGGGAGCCGGGAGCCGCTCGGGTGCGGGATCGCCGGCCGCGTTGGACGCACCGGTCAGACGGTGATGATCGGTGGCCCCGAGAACTTCGACGCCGCGCAGGCGCTGCATCCGGACGTGCAGAGCATCCTCTGCGTGCCGCTGAACACCCACGATCGGATCATCGGCGCGGTGGAGGTACAGCGCTGCGAGCGCGACGGCTTCGACGACGACGACCGACTGGTCCTCGAGACGCTGGCCAAGTCGGTCGCGGGGGCCATCGCCAACGCGCGGGCGATCCGTAACGCCGAGCAGCTGCGCGAGGACCTGAACCGGATGATCGTGCACGACCTGCGGAACCCGCTACAGGCGGTGCTGCTCACGCTACAGGAGGTGTCCGCGACGGGGGGCGACCTGCTTCCGGGGACGGTGGCCGACACGGTGCGGGAGGGGGTCGGCAGCACCGAGGACATCCTGGAGATGGTGAACAGCCTCCTCGACGTGGCGCGCTTCGAGGCGGGGAGGGCGCAGCTTCGCCTCTCGCCGGGGGCGCTGAACGACCACCTGCGTGCGGTGGTGCGAAGGCTCGCGCCGCTCGCGCGCTCGCGCGGGATCCAGGTCACGACCGTGCTCTCGCAGGACGTGCCCGCGCTGCGCTTCGACCACGAGCTCGTGAGCCGCATGCTGCACAACCTGGCGGGGAACGCGCTCAAGGTCACCCCGGCCGGGGGACGGGTGACCATTCGCAGCGAGGTGGTCGAGGACGGTCACGACCGGGTGCGGCTCGTGGCGCCGTACGTGCTCGTCGCGGTGAGCGACACCGGCGAAGGGATTCCCGAGGAGTACCACGACAAGATCTTCGAGAAGTTCGGTCAGGTGGAATCGCGACGCGCCGGCGTGCGCATGTCCACCGGGCTCGGCCTCGCGCTTTGCCGGTACGTCGTGGAGGCGCACGGCGGAGAGATCTGGGTGCAGAGCCAGCCGGGGGCGGGGTCCACCTTCTTCGTCGCGTTGCCCACGCCTCTGGCGTCGGGGCGGGTCGCGCCGTCCCCACCGAGGATCCGACCGGGCGGAGACTGACGCGCGCCTGGCAGCGACGCGGGCGGCTGCCGGCGCACGCGGACGGTCAGGGCAGATCGACCGTCCCTGCACCGTCGAGACCCACCCCGCTCGAGGGGCTCGGCGCGGGGGCGGAGCCGTAGAGCCAGCTCCGGTCGTTCCGGTCGTCGGGCTGCCCATCCAGGCGGTAGGTGTCCGCGCCGTCGGTGTCCACGAACACGCCAAGGGTGAGCGCCTTCGGCCGCCAGCCGGTCTGCACGCTCTGCGGCGCCGCGCCGAGGGTGGACTTCCCGACGGTGACGTAGCCGTCCGTGCCCCCGCGGTTCACGAAGAACCCGTGGCCGTTGTCGTTGCCCGCGCCGAGCGAGAGGTTGGGGGCACGGTAGGCGTCGTCTCCGCCGAGGTCGAGGTGCCAGCCCACGGAGCAATCGTGTCCGACGCCGATCGAGGTGGAGCGGGGCGCGAGCTCGGCGTTGTAGCGGTCGTCGCCCCCATCCTCGAGGAAGAGCGCGAGGGCGAAGTGCGCCGCCGAGCCTTGCACGTACCAGAGGCCGTCGTAGGTGTCGCGGCCCGCCCCGTCGGCGAGGACGCCCGTGCCGTACCAGTAGCCGGTGCCCTGCGCGAAGACCGAGGCGCGGTAGCGGTCGTCGCCGGTCTTGTCGCGCAGCACCCCGAGACCGCCGGCCATGCTCTGCCCGTCGGAGAGGTCGGCGCGCCTGCCGAAGCCGGCACCTTGCACGAAGCTCGAGTTGCCCGCGCCCGGTAGCTGCGGCGAGTGGTAGAGCGGGTCGCCCCCCTGGGCTGGGTCCCCCACGTCGGCCAGGTACGCGTCGTTGCCGGTCGCATCGTAGAGCAGGCCCACGCCCTTCACGTAGCCGTAGCCCTGGGCCTGCGTGTAGGTCTCGTAGCGATCGTTTCCGCCTGCGTCGAGGAGGAGCCCGAGGCCAAAGATGCCCGCACCCTGCGCGCCGGCCTCGCTGCGATAGCGGTCGTCGCCCCCCGCGTCGTAGAGCACGCCCACCCCGAGCGCGCCGAAGCCTTGCGACATGCGGAGCGAGGTGTACCGGTCGGCGTCGGTCCCGAGGTCGAAGAGGAGTCCGATCCCCAGGCGGCCTGCGCCCTGGCGTGAGGACTCGGAGAGGGAGATCGGGCCGTCACCTTTGGTCGGTGGGAGCCCCGCGGCGCGTCCGCCCTCATCGGAGGGGAGGCGCGCGCCGTCGAGGGGGGAGGGAGCCTCGACGTAGCCGTAGGTGTCCGAGCCGGCGAGGTCGATGAGGACCGACACCGGGTTGTCGACGGAGGAGGTGGCGCCGGCGGGGATGCGGTAGGTGTCGTTGCCGCCGGTGTCCATGAGGAGCGCGATAGGGCCGGAGAGCTCGGGGTCTTTCGGGTCGTAGGTCGTGTCGCCCGGGCCGCGCAGGAGGATGCGCCCGATCGGCGTGGCGATGGAGAAGGAGACCGCGGTGCCCACGAAGCGGCCGAGGTCGGCTCCTTCGATCGCCGCGGCGAGCGCGACCGCGGCGCGGTAGAGGGGCTGCACCTTGAACCCGGTCGCGCCCCCCTGGAGCACCTTGTGGACCCAGGGTTCCCTCGGGTTCAAGGCCTTGCCGCTTCGCGCGCGCAGGGCGAGCGAGGTGGCGTAGGTGAAGAGGACCTCCGGCGTGATGCCGGGGCTCTCGGCCGTCTTGCCGAGGTCGATCTCCCTGAGCGAGGCGGCGCGGGCCTTGGCGGCCTCCGCGAGCGCATCCACGACGGGGGCCAGCGCGGCTTGCAGGCCCACCGGGACCCCGGCCACCTCGCGCCCGAGCTGCGCCGGGTCCGCCTTGCCGCCGCTCCCCTGCAGGAGGCGCGCGAGAGCCCACCCGAGGGGGGAGGTGCTCTCGGGGGCTCGCGGGGGCAGGCAGACCGGCCCACCGAAGCCGGCATGGTGCAGGGCGACCTGCAGGGCGCGCGTGACGGGGCGGCTGGAGGCGAGCGCCGCATCCAGCTCGGAGGCGAGCGTGCGCGCGAACCGCGGGCTCTCGAGGGCGGTGCGATGGGTGCGCTCGAAGAGGGGGAGGCGATAGGGGTCGGCCGCATAGAGGAAGGCGTAGACCGCCGGGTCGTAGCTCGTGTAGCTCGCGGTGCAGCGGTCGCGTGCCAGCTTGGCGAGGGCCTCGTCGAGGAGGTCCGGCGGCGCGGGTTTCGGCACCGTGCAGCCGTCCCGGAGCGGACCGGCGTCGGCGAGCGGCTGGACGCAGAGCGCGCTCCCGTCGGCGCCTGGCCCGCCCTCGGAGCGCGCGTCGGTGCCGTGTCCCGCGTCGGTGCCGTGTCCCGCGTCGGCGAGCGCCGCGTCCGAGGTCGCGGTGGTGGCCTCCCCGCAGGCCGCGAGGAGCGACGCCGTGAGGCAGAGCGCGGCCACGAAGGGCGCGGCCACGAAGAAGGCGGCGAGGAAGAGCGCAATCGACGAGCGGTCCGATGGTGTTGCGCGCGCAGACCTCATGCAGGGCCTCCGAAGCTCCAGGGGGGCGTGTTTACCACGCTCTCCGGGCCGACCAGGGTTAGAATGGGGACCCATGGCGTATCGATCGTTCGTGGCACAGGTAGCCGTGCGGCGGCGGGGGCGCGTGGTGGGCGGGGTCTTCGCCCTCCTCGCCGCGGGGGCGCTCGGCTGGATGGCCGTCTCCTTCGCGCAGAGCACGCTCGTGCCGCGCCTCGGGCAGTACTGGAGCGGGGTGAGCGAGACCTATCGCCGCGCGCAGTGGGCCAATACCGTCGCGGCCGCGGCCTGGGTCGCGGGAGCCGCGTCGCTCAGCGTGTGGCTCGTGGCCTTCTCCCTGCGCCGCGCGTTCGGCCTCCCCGGGCAGCCGCGCTCCGCGGCCCGGACGGCCTTCTTCGTGGTGCGCATCCTGGCGGCGATTCCGTTCCTCATCTGGCTCGGGCTCTGGTCCGCCGACGAGATGGGCCTGCGCCGAAAGACCGGCGCGCCCTTCATCGCCCTGGGACAGGGCCTGCTCGTGTGCCTCGCCTTCGCCTACGACGTGCCGCGTCTCGTGCGCAACGCGCGCACGGCGCTTCGGTCGCGGCTCCCCTTGCTGCGCGTGCCGCGTCGCTCGCTGGCGGAGCTGCCCCCGAACGGCGCGGTGCGAACCTTCGGCGTGGTGGCGCGAGGGTCCGAGGCCCTTTCTGGGCCTCTCGACGAGGAGGTGGTGGTGCACTACCGCGAGGAGCGGCCGCTCCCGCTGCCCGATCCCGGTGTCGAGTTGCTGCCGCCCGAGCTGCAGGAGCGAACGAAGCGCCTCCACGCGGTCTCCTTCCTGCTGACGCACGCGGGTCAGCAGGCCTTCGTGGAGGTGGAGCCCGACCGGCTCGTCGTCGAAGGAGACGAGGTGGCGGGGCAGACCTACCGCGAGCTCACGGTGAAGGTGGGCGAGACGGTCCAAGTCGTGGGCCAGGTGCTCTCCGGGGGCGGCGGAGCCGGAGGCTACAGGTCCGGTCCGGCGCGCCTCGGAGCGGGAGATGGGTCGCTGCTGCTCGTCAAGGGCGAGAGCGTGATGCATCGACGGCTCCTCGTGGCGGGCGTCATCGAGCTCCTCGCCGCGGTGGGCTTGCTGGCGTGCGTCCTCGGACTCGTGGGCTTCTGGCTCTACGCCGGCCGAGTCGCGTCCCAGGCGATGCGATGACCGCGAGGGCGCGGCGAGCGATTCTCCTCGTGGACCACGGAAGCCGGCGCGCAGAGGCCAACGCGCTTCTCGAGCGCGTGGCGAGACTCGTGGCCGTCAAGGCCGGACCCGAGATGGTCGTGCGGCACGCGCACCTGGAGCTCGCTCCCCCGACGGTTCCTGAGGGGCTCGCGGCCTGCGTCGCGGCCGGCGCGCGCGAGATCGCCGTGCACCCGTACATGCTGGCTCCCGGGCGGCACGCCGCGGAAGACATCCCGCGGCTGGTGGCTGAGGCGGCGGCGCTCTATCCCGAGGTGAACATCCGCGTCACCGAACCGCTCGGTTTGCACCCCGCGATCAGCGAGCTGGTGCTCGAGCGCTGCGGGCTGCCCGTGGTGGGAGAAACGACCGGAGAAACGACCATGACCGACAAGCGCGTCATCGACATGTGGGCCCCGCTCCTGCCAGTGCCCGAGATGGTGAAGCACGTGGTGGGGCACTTCCCGGCCGCGATGCTCGGGTACCTGCGCGTCTTCTGGAAGCTGGAGCCGACCGCCGAGGCGCTCGCCCAGGTCCTGGCCGGACGCGAGCTCCCCGAGGAGCAGGTGGTGGCGCTCCTCGACGCGGGAGGGATCGGGCGGTCGCTCATCACCGGCTTCGACGAGACCACGAACGCCGGGATGGCCTTCATGTCCAACGAGGTGGTGGCCGGCGTGGCCGAGCGGCACCCGGGGCGCTTCATCCCCTTCGCAGGGATCGACGTGGGGGCGGGGATGCGGGGCGTGCGCGAGCTCGAGCGGCTGGTGCGCGAGCGAGGGTTTCGCGGGCTCAGCCTGCGCCCCTTCATGACCGGGCTTCCGGCCGACGACCGGCGGTACTACCCGCTCTACGCCAAGTGCGTGGAGCTCGACATCCCCGTGAGCGTGCACAGCTCGGCCAACTGGTCGGCCGAGAGAGACAACGAACTCGGCCACCCGCGGCACCTGGGCGTCGTGGCGACGGACTTTCCGGAGCTGAAGCTCATCGTGAGCCACGGCGGCTATCCGTGGGTGCTCGAGGCGGTCCTTCTCGCCTGGAAGCACGAGCACCTCTACCTCGAGCTGGCGGCGCATAGACCGCGCTACTTCGCGACGCCCGGCACGGGATGGGAGCCACTCATGCGCTTCGGGCAGACGACGATCCAGGACAAGGTGCTCTTCGGCACGGGCTGGTTTCTGATCGGGCGACCGCCGGGGGAGCTCTTGGCCGAGTTCCGGTCCCTGCCGCTCGAGCCGCGCGTGCTCGACAAGTGGCTCTTCGGCAACGCCGAGCGGCTGCTCGGGCTCGCGTCGGCGCCGCCGTAGCGGAGGTGTGGCCGCCGCTGGAAGCTCCGCCGGCGCATGCCGGCCATCGCTGCACGAGGAGGAGAACCGATGATGCGAAGCTCACAGCCGCTGATTCCCCTCTGGGCCGTACTGGTTGGCCTGTCGCTCGCGGGTTGCAACAGCTTACCGAGCGGTCAGGCGGACGCGCGCGTGGTCGACGCCACGTTTCGCGACGCCGGCTCGCGCGACGCGACAATGGCGGACGGGGGCTCGGTGGCCGACGCCTTCGCCGCGCCGTCGGCGTTGCAGGCGGTGGTGAACAAGCTGCTCGTCCCGACGAGCGGAACCGAGTACGCGCGCGACTACGAGGGCAAAGGGGAGAAGAAGAACCGCTTCGGCACGATCAATCAGCTCGTGTCGAGCTTCAACCTGGGACTCACGGTGCAGGCCACCTTCGACAACATCCTCGACGGGGCGGTCTGGATCCTCCTCGTGGAGCTCTTCGCGGATTCGCTCGGCGGCTCGGGTCCCGCACAGCTCAAGGGGTACGTCGGCGAGGACCAGGACGCGGTGCACACGGCCGAGGACAACTTCTCGGGGAGCGAGCTCTTCGGCAAGAAGTCCACGGCGGGGCTCTTCACCCTCCCGGGCACGCTCGCGAGCGGGGCGGTCAAGGTGGGGCCGGCGAGCGGGACCTTTCCGATCTGGGTCGAGGGCGCCGAGGTCGTGACGGCTCGTTTCGAGCGGCTCGAGGTCACGGCGAAGGCGAGCGCCTCCGGGATGACCGAGGGGCAGCTCACCGGGCTCGTCCCCAAGAGCGACTGGAACGAGAAGGTGATCCCCAGGGTCGTGCGACAGATCGACTACACCTACAAGCATCCGAGCACGTCGCAGAGCAGCCGGGACAAGCTCCGCGACGTCTTCGACGCCAACAAGGACGGCACGATCACGGTGGACGAGTTCATGGGCAACACGGCCATCAGCTCCGCGCTCGGTCCGGACGTGGACACCGACGGAGATGGCAAGCCCGACGCGGTGTCGATGGGCCTCGGCTTCACGGCCGTTCCCTGCACGATCAAGAAGTAGCGTTTCGAGCGGCTTGCGCGGCGAGCCCTCACCGCGCGAGGAGCTCGCGCGCCTCTCCCCCCTCCAGCACCCAGAAGCGCGAGCGCGGCACGCGGTACTGCGAGAGCACCGCCGCGAGAGCCCGGGGGGGATCGTCCCAGTTCTCGTCGGAGAGGCGAAAGGTGCCGAAGTGGATCGCCACGCTCGTGGCAGCACCGAGCGCGAGGTGGGCCCGCAGAGCCTCCTCCGGCGAGAGGTGCGAGTCGGCCATGAACCAGCGTGGCTCGTACGAGCCGATCGGCAGGAGCGCGAGGCGGAAGGGCCCGAACCGTCGCCGCGCCTCGGCGAAGTGCGGACCCCAGCCGGTGTCCCCGGCGAAGTAGACCGCTCCGGCGCTGCCCTGCACGACGTAGGCCGCCCATAGGGTTCTCGACCGATCCGCGAGACCGCGCCCCGACCAGTGCCGCGACGGCGAGAGCGTGACTCGCAGGTGGCCGTGGCGAGCGCTCTGTCCCCAGTCGTACTCCTCCCCCCCGGGGATGCCGTGCCGCTCGAGGAGCGCGCGGTTGCCGAGCGGCACGAGGATCCGCGGCCGGTGTCGCTCGGCGAGGCGCCGCAAGGTGGGGAGGTCGAGATGGTCGTAGTGGTTGTGGCTGATCAAGACGAGGTCGATCGGCGGGAGGTCGGCGAAGGCGATCCCGGGGGGCCGGTGGCGCTTCGGGCCCACCCCGGACCAGGGGCCGACGCGATCCGAGTAGACCGGGTCGGTGAGGACATTCACGCCGTCGAGCTGCAGGAGCACCGTCGCGTGGTTGATGAAGGTGACGCGCACCCGTCCCGGCTCGCGCACCCGCGCCGGGGGCCGTGGGCCCGGAGCGGGCGTGGGGAGCTTTTCGGGCCACTCCGGAGGCTTCCGCGTCCACCACCAGCGCAGCACGTCGAGCGCGCGCTTCTCCCGCGCGGGCACCTGGTTCAGGAAGCGCCGGCCGTCGAAGTGGGCCGTCCGGGGGCCCACGTGCGGGGGAGCCGAGAGGCAGCCGGAGGCGCAACACGCCAGGGCGAAGAGGAGCGCGGCGACGGGCGGTACGCGGCGAGCTACCCGGCGATCGGCGCCTCGAGTCGGGCCAGAGCGCCGTCGATTCCCGTGCCGCACGTTCACGAACCCGAGCTGGCCTCGGCGTCGATCCGCTGCCGCAGCTCCTCGAGCAGGGCCGCGGGAGCCCGCACGCGCAGCCGCGTTCCGGTCTCCTCGTGCGTCTCGCCGAGCACCCGGCAGGCTTCGTAGGTCGCGTGCACCAGGCGCTGCGCGCGGTAGGGGACGAAGAGCTCGCCCTCCACCATGTCGCGCTCGAAGAAGCCGAGGATGCGCTCGCGCAAGGCCGCGACGTCCTCCGGACGCTTGGCCGAGATGATCAGGGCGTCGGGGAGCTCCTCCGCGAGGGCCCGCCGCACCTCGGGGTCGAGGCGGTCGGCTTTGTTCAGCACGACCAGGGTCGGGTTCTCGCCGGCGTCGAGCTCGCCGAGGACCGTGCGCGTCACCTCGAGCTGGGAGCGCCAGGCGGGGTCGGCCGCGTCCACGACGTGCAGGAGGAGCGCCGCGCCGCGGGCCTCCTCGAGCGTGGAGCGAAAGGAGGCCACGAGGTCGTGGGGGAGCTTCTTGATGAAGCCCACCGTGTCGGAGACCAGGATGCGCGGGTGGGTGAGCGGCTGGAGCACGCGGGTGGCGGTGTCCAGCGTGGCGAAGAGCTGATCCTCGACCAGCACCTCGCTGCCGGTGAGCGCCCGCATGAGGGAGGACTTGCCCGCGTTCGTGTAGCCGACGAGCGCGACCGTATCGAGCTGGCTCCGTCGGGACCGCCGCTGGCCCACGTCCCGCTCGAGCGCGACGAGCTCCTGCCGCAGCTCGGCAATGCGGTCGCGCACCCGTCGCCGGTCGAGCTCGAGCGCCGACTCGCCGGCACCCTTGCCGCCGATGCCACCACGCTGGCGGTCGGCTCCTCCGCGCGCCTCGCGGAGTCGCGGCGTGAGGTAGTTGAGCCGCGCGATCTCCACCTGCAGGCGCGCCTCCCGCGTGCGGGCGTGGCGCTGGAAGATGGCGAGGATGACCGAGGAGCGGTCCAGCACCTCCGCGCCCGTGGCGGCCTCGAGGTTGCGGAGCTGCGAGGGGGTGAGGTCGTGGTCGAAGATGACCACCGTGGCCTGCTTCGCACCGTCGGGTCCCGTCTCGGCTGGCGGCGCCTCCTCTAGGTCGGAGTCGGGGGCGAGCTCCGCCTCGAGCTCGGCGACCAGCTCGGCCCCCTCTGCGCCGTCGTCCTCTTCCTCTTCGTTCGGCTGCGCCCCCTTCTGCCGGCGCGAGGCGCCGGGTGGCACGCGTCCGGTCCCGCCCGTGTAGCGCGCCAGCTCCTTGAGCTTGCCCGACCCGAGCACGGCGGCGGCCCCGGCGCTCGGGCGTCGCTGCGTGATCCGGCCGACCACCTCGAGCCCGAGCGTCTCGGCGAGGCGTGCCAGCTCGTCGAGCGAGGAGGCGAGCTCGGCGTCGCTCACTCCCGGTTGCTGGACACTGGCGAGTACTGCATGTTTCGGGCGTTCGCGCATGGGAGCGCAGAGTGCAGCCTGGGGTCGGGGAGGTCAAGCGAGCTCGGCGGTGGCTCCCGGGGCCTCGGTTTCCCTTGAACGTGGGGCTTGAGGTCCCAGCCGCGGGGACGAAAACGCTGTGGTCTTTGGAGGTCGGGCACGGAATGTCTCTTGCAGCGGTACCGCCAGCTGCATGGATGGGCGGGGCCGGGCTCGTCGAGGAACAACGAACACGGAAGGGGTCAGGGTCGATGCGGAATAATAGAGAACAGAGGCTCGGGTATCTCGTGGAGGGAAGGCCCAGGAGGCCCCTCGCTTCTGCGGCGGCGCTGGTCGTCGTCGCAGCTCTGGCGGGATGCAGTGCGGACCGCTCGGAGCCGGTGGGGAGCTCGCGTGCGAAGCTCGTAGCGGGTGCGCCGCACAACGGCATCTATATCGTGGTGCTCGCGAAGGGGGCGAGCCCGCAAGGCGTGGCCCATGCAGCAGGGGTCGCCGCGGTGCATAGGTATCAGCACGCGCTGAACGGCTTTGCGGCCCCGCTCTCGAGTCAGGCCATCGCCGCGCTGACCGCGAATCCGAACGTCGCGTACATCGCGCCGGACCAGGAGCTCCACGCGGTGGCGCAGACCCTTCCCACGGGCATCCGGCGCGCCGGCGCGGACAGCAACGCCACCGCGCGCATCGACGGCAAGTCGGACCCCATGAACGTGGACGTCGCCGTGATCGACACCGGAACGGGACCTCACGCGGACCTCAACGTGGTGGGTGGCGAGAACTTCGTGCCTAAGGGCAAGTACGGCGGACCGATCGATCCGCTGGCTTACCAGGACGGCAATGGTCACGGGACGCACGTCGGAGGCACGATCGGCGCGATCGACAACGGTGCCGGGGTGGTGGGGATGGCTCCCGGGGCGCGCCTCTGGTCCCTGCGCGTCCTCGATAATTCGGGCTCCGGAAGCTGGGCCGGGATCATCGCGGCCATCGATCGTTTGACCTCGTGGGCCGGCACGCCGGGGCGTCCGCGCGTGGCCAACATGAGCCTCGGGGGGGGCGGATACCCCTCGAGCTGCGATGCCGAATGCGTTTGTGCGTACACCGCAGTCAGCGGACGCGACGCGATGCACGAGGCGATCTGCAAGTCCGTCAAGGCGGGGATCACCTACGTCGTGGCGGCGGGCAACGAGAGCTGCGACGTGGACGCCTGCACGCCGTACGGCCAGGGCCGGGCCGCGGTCCCAGCCACCTACCGCGAGGCGATCACCGTCTCGGCGCTGGCCGACTTCAACGGTCAGTCTGGGGGGGGCGCGAGCGCGACCTGTCGCGTGGACCAGGACGACACGCTGGCGGACTTCTCGAACTTCGGCGCGGGTGCCGGAGCGATCGATCTGATGGCGCCGGGAGTCTGCATCACCTCGACGTGGCTTTCGGGCGGCTACAACACGATCAGCGGCACCAGCATGGCGACGCCCCACGTGACCGGCGCCGCGGCGCTGCTGCTGGCGGCTTCGCCGTCGCTCGCTCCGGCGGAGGTCCTCGCGGGCCTGCTCGCCGGCGCGGATCCGCTCCCGTGCGGCTCCGGAGGCTGCGCCGACGACCCGGACGGCGTGGCCGAGCCGCTGCTCGCCGTGCGCGGCAGCTTCGTCCCGGGGGCCTGCACGCTCGACAGCGAGTGCGACGACGGAAACCTCTGCAACGGGGTCGAGAGCTGCGCGAGCGGGAGCTGCACCGCCGGCTCGGCGCTCTCGTGCAACGACGGGAGCGCCTGTACCCAGGATGCCTGCGACCCGACCCTGGGCTGCGTCTTCAGCGCGATCTCGTGCACGGACGGCAATAGCTGCACCGCGGACACCTGCGATGCGGCTGTAGGCTGCCTCTTCACGCCGATCTCGGGCTGCACCTCCTGTCTGCCCGTGGGCGCGTCCTGCGAGACCTCGAGCCAGTGCTGCTCGTCGAGCTGCGGCGGGAAGCGCGGCAACAAGACCTGCCGGTAGTCCCTCGACGGGGCGAGCCTCTTCCAGCGGCACTCCCCGGCCGCTCTCCCGAAGGTCCGCAGCTTCCGCTCCGCGAGCCGCGTGCAGCGGCCTGCACACGCGGCGCTGCCATGAGCAGGTTCTTGCACACCTGACGCGATAACGCGTGTGTCGTCGCGTCGGGTGGCGCCGGCACGAGGCTTGCTCCATCGCCCCTTCGAAACGGAGGGGCGAGCATGAAGACCCTGGATCGGTTGCGACGGAGCGGTGGGTGGGTGGCCTGGCTCCTGGTGGTGGTGCTCGTGAGCGGCACGAGCGCCTGCACGAGGATGATTCCGCTGCGCCTGGCCTCGCCGACGCTGGGGGAAGAGGTCAAGAAGTCGAAGCAGGTGGTCGCCACGCTGTGGGACCGGACCACGGCCCGCTTCGACCGGCCGCGGCTCGACACGGACCGTGTCCTTCGTGGGGGCGTCGTGAGGTGCTCAGGGCCGAGCTGCGAGCGGATCGTCGAGCAGGGATGGATCCGTCTCGACGAGGTGAGTGGGCTGGAAGGGCGGATCTACTCGAGGGGGAAGACCGCCACCTCCGTGACCCTCTCGGTGCTTGGCGGAGCTCTCTTCGTCGCGGGCATCGTGGCCCTGGTAGTCGTCATGCGCGGATCGGGAAGCTGGGGCCCCACCGGCGGCCGCCTCGGCTCTTGCCCGCACGTCTACAGCTACGACGGCGCGGGCTGGCACCTGGATTCGGACACCTACGGGATGGCGTTCTTCGAGGCGATGGAGGAGACGGACTACGACCTGCTCGAGCGGCTCCGGCCGGTGGACGGCGTCTATCGGCTGCGGCTCGCCAACGAGCTCGATGAGACGGAGCACACGGACGCGCTGGCCTTGCGGGTCGTAGATCACCCGGCGGGCACGCGGGTCGTGCCGTCGCAGAGCGGGGAGCTGCACACCTTTCGCGCGGAGGTCGCGCCGGTTCGCGCGACCGATCTGCGTGGGCGCGAGGTGCGTGGGCTCGTGGCGGCGCGAGATGGGGTCTACTTTCAGAGCGACCTCGGGGACCGGCGCGTCGAGCGGGCGGGGGACGCGCGGGACGGGTTGATCCTGGACTTTCCGAAGCCCGCGGGAGCCAGGCAGGCCAAGCTCTGGCTCTCCGGCATGAACACCCGCTTCGCCTCGGTGGCGCTCGGGTATCTGTTTGCGCAGATGGGGCCGCGGGGGATGAAGCGCTTCCGCGAGCGGCTGAAGACCGATGCGGCGGCGCGGCGGCGCTTCTTCGAGTTCATGGAGCGCGAGGGGATGCTCTCGGCCTCGGTATGGACCGGGCGGCGCTGGGAGCAGCGAGGGCGCTTCTGGCCCGCGGGGCCCGACGCGCGCAAGGACCAGGCGCTGGTCCTGCCGATTCAGGACCTGGCGGGCCCGCGTCTCCGGGTGCGGCTCGAGGCGGCGACTGCCTTCTGGACCATCGATGCGGTTACGGCGGACTTCGGGCCGGATCTGCCGCTCGAGGAGCGCAAGCTCACGGCGCGGAAGGCGGTGGCCGACGACGGGCGCGATCTCACGGCCACCCTCGCGGCGATCGACGGGCAGCGCTACACGACCGAGCAGGGCGAGCGCGCCGAGCTCGTCTTTGATGCGCCGCCCGCGCCGGCTCCAGGCCTCGCGCGCTCCTTCGTGCTCGAGAGCACGGGCTACTACGATCTGCACCTTCCGCCCGCGCCGCGCGGGAGCATAGCCGCCATGCGGCGCGTGCTGGAGCAGCCCGGGCAGGGCTCGCAGCTGGCCCTCGCGCTCCTCCTGAACGCCCTCGCCGCCGACCCCGCCGCCGCCCGCCTCGTCGCGCCCGAGCGTGTGCAGCCCTCTGCACACCACGCTCGCCCCTGAGCAGCCCGCTGCACAGGCTTCGCGTCGAAGTCCTCGTGGGTCTTCTGAGGCGCGCCGGCACGGTCCCTGCACTGCCTCGCCGTCAACAGGAGCGAAGCCGATGACAACCACCCCCTTCGATCGTGCACTCGAGAGCGGCGTTCCCGTGATCCTGGAGGCGCCGCCCGCGCGCGACCTCTTCGACAAGTGTCGCCGCTACGGCCCCATGGTGGAGGCGATGCGTCGAACCGGCGTCTACGAGCGGTTCTATCGGCCGGTGGTCGAGGGGGCGCTCGATCACGCCGTGGAGGTTCGCACGGGCCCTGGCACGAGCCGGCGCCTGAGCTGCTTCGATTCGAACAGCTACCTTCACCTGCATCGCCATCCGCGCGTGGTGGCCGCCGTGCGGGGCGCGCTCGACGAGGTGGGTTACGGCACCCCGAGCGCCCAGCTCCTCTGCGGCACGAGCCGCTACCTCTGCGAGCTCGAAGAGACGGTCGCCGCGTTTCACGGGCGTCCCGCGGCGCTCGTCTTCTCCAGCGGCTACGCGGCGAACCTGGGGACGATCGGCGCGCTCCTGGGTCCGGAGGATGCGCTGCTCGTGGACCGGCACAGCCACGCGAGCATCCACGACGGCGGTCGCGCCGGGCGGAGCGCTGGACGGCGGGCCTACGCCCATCGCGACGTGGCCGAGCTCGAGGCGTCGCTCGCCGCGCTGGAATCCGAGCGGCGAGGGGGCGTGCTCATCGCCACGGATGGCCTGTTCAGCATGCACGGGACGGTCGCGCCACTCCCCGAGCTTGCGTGGCTCGCGAGGCGCTACCGGGCGAGGCTCCTCGTGGATGAGGCCCACGCGACCGGTGTGCTCGGTCCGACGGGGCGCGGCCTCGAGGACCACTTCGGCCTGCCGGGTGCGGTGGACGTGCTCGTCGGCACCTTCAGCAAGGCTCCGGGAACGATCGGCGGCTACGTGGTCGGGGACGAGGAGCTGATCGAGTACCTACGTTTTCACGCCCGCTCGGCGGTCTTCACGGCGGCCCTGCCGGCGGCCCTCTGCGCCGGAGTCACCGAGGCCTTCCGGGTCATGGAGCGCGAGCCCGAGCACCGGGAGCGCCTCTGGCAGAACGTCGCGCGTTTCGCCCGTGACCTGCGCGAGCTCGGGTTACCGGTACTGCCCGAGCCGACGCCCATCTTCATGCTCCCCGTCGGTGCGGAGGACGCCCTTCCGAGCGTGGCCGGGAGCCTCTTCGCCGCCGGGATCAAGGCCGGCTACGTGACCCATCCGGTGGTGCCACGCGGCGAGGCGGCCGTGCGCTTGAGCGTCACCGCACGCCACACGGCCGAGGAGCTCGACCGCGCCGCCGAGGCGCTGGCCATCGCGCTGCGGGGCCTCCGCGCAGAAGGGAGCGCCGCGTGATGCACGCCGACACCCAGCACGCGACGGCCGCCGTGCGGCCTGCACCTGTCCTCTCGGCTCACTTCTGGCGCGACATGGCTTGCACCATGCGGCCGTACCTCATGTTCGTCTCCGGGGCGGCCGGGCTCGCCGGCCTCGCGGTGGCGCCGTCGCCGCCGGCCTGGGCGTTCGTCGTCGGCTTTCTCGCGGCCTTCGCCAGCTATGGCTTTGGCCAGGCGCTGACGGACGTCTTTCAGACCGACACCGACGCGCTCTCCGCGCGATACCGGCCGCTCGTTCAGGGTCGGCTCTCGCGCCGGGACGTGCTCCTGGTCAGCCTCGTCGGGCTTCTCGGCTGCGGGATGGTCTTTCTGCTCCTGAACCGCCAGAACGGGCTCCTCGCCCTCCTCGGCGTGCTCGGCCTGGCGACCTACACGCCTGCCAAGCGGCGCTTCTGGGCGGGGCCCTGCTGGAACGCCGCGATCGTGGCTCTCTTGCCGCTCATGACCTACCTCGGGGGGAGCGAGCGGGGGGCGCTCGACGCGCTGCGCGGGCCGGTGCTGCCCCCGGTGCTGCTGAGCGTCTTCTTCGGCTACGCCGTCTTCGTGGTGCTCGGGTATCTGAAGGACGTGAGCGCGGATCGCGCAACGGGCTACCGGACGGTCGTGGTCCGCTTCGGCTGGGTTCCGAGCGTCCTGGTGAGCGCTCTCTTCGCGCTCGTCAGCGCGGGCGCGAGCGGTCGGGTGCTCGTGGCGGCGGACACGGTCACAGCACCAGCCGCGGTCCTCGGCTGGACGCTCTGGGGCGCGGGGCTCCTCTCCTACGGGCAGGCCCATTTCGTGCTCCTGCGCGTGCGCGACGAGCACCTCGCCCACCTCGGGATCGTCCCGGCGCTGCGGGCCTTCGTGCTTCAGCACCTGGCGCTGGTCGCGCTCTACAAGCCGTTGCTCGCTCCGCTGCTCGTCCCCTACGCCGTGCTCGCCGAATGGGCCTGGGAGGGGCGTCCCGAAAGGAGGCAGGTCTGATGGGCCGGGCGTTCATCCTCGTCAATCGTCGCGCCCGTGGCGGCGCGGCGTCGTCGCTCTGGTCGGCGGTCAAACCCCTGTGCGAGGCCGCGCTCGAGGGGCTCGATTGTCGCAGCACGGTCACCGTGGAGCTCGACGAGACCTCCCGCTGGCGAGAGGAGCTGCGAGCGGCGCTAGGATGCGGGACGCGCACCTTCGTCGCCGCCGGAGGGGACGGCACGGTCGGTGCGCTCGTGAACGAGCTCGCCGAGCGCGTGCCTCCCGCGCAGCTCCCGTCGCTGCGACTGGGTGCGGTGGGCCTCGGGTCGTCGAACGACCTTCACAAGCCGGCCGGGACGAGGGATCCGGTGCCGCTGCGCCTGTCGCTGCCCGCGCTGCCGAGGGATCTGTGCACGGCGGACTATCGCGCGGCGGCCACCGGCGAGCGCGGACGGAGGCGCTTCCTCGTGAGCGCCAGCCTCGGCCTTCTCGCGGAGGGCAACGCGCGCTTCAACACTCCCGGCGCGATGCCTGCGCGGCTGAAGCGCTGGAGCGTGCCGCTCGCGATCGGCTGGGCCGGTGCAGCGGCGCTGCTCAGCCACCGCCCGCGGCGGCTGAGTCTGCGACCTTGGTCGTCGGCCGCGACCTTCGCGTCGCGGGGCGAGCCGGGCGCGTGGGGCGAGCGAGACGAGCCGGGCGAGGGGCTTCTCGTGGACAGCCTGAGCGTGCTCAAGACCCCGTACCTCACCGGGGGGCTGCGTTGCGAGCTGCCCGTCGAATTTGCGGACGGGCGTCTGCACGTCGCGGCCTTCGTGCACGAGGGTCGCTGGAGCGCCGTTCGAACGGTCCGCGCGCTGAGCCACGGGGTCGCTGGACGGCATTGCCGCTATCTCGCGACCGAGCGTCTGGCGGTGGCAGGCGAGCGGCCCTTCGACCTCGAGTGCGACGGAGAGCTCGTCGGCGGTCTCGAGGAGGTGCACTTCTCCGTTGGAACGTACCGGATCGGCGTCCTCGAGAACGCCGCCGAGGAAGGCCGATCATGACCAACAACGATGGGCATGCGGCGCGGGTGGACGCCGTGGACGAGAACGCCCTCTTGCGCGGCTGGGCGCGCACGCGGCCGCTCGCGAGCTACCAGCTCAACAGGTTCCTCGAGGCCGACGCGGAGCTCCTGGCGTTCGAGCCCAGCCGTTTCGGGGCCACGCTCGCCATCACGACCGATTCCATCGACGAGGAGATCGCGAGCGGCCTCTACCGCGACGGCGAGACGATCGGCTGGGTGGCGGCCATGGCCTCGCTGAGCGACCTCGCGGCCGTGAACGCCGAACCGCTCGGGCTCGTCTGCGCCGTGCGCTTGCCACAGCACCGCGCGCGCCGCCTGCAGCGCGAGCTCCGCCGTGGCCTGCTGGCGGCGTGCGAGGCGGCAGGGACCTTTCTCCTCGGTGGCGACACGAGCGTGGGCGGCCGGACGGCGAGCATCACCACCACGGCCGTTGGTCGCGTTCCGGCGGGGGCCCCCGCCTTGCGGCGGATCGGCTGCCGCGCGGGGGACGCGCTCTACGCCACCGGCCTGCTCGGCGGTGGCGCGACCTATGCGGCGGAGGCCTTGCTCGGCCTCTCCGTGCAGCCCGGGGGAGCTCCCTTTCGGCCACGGGCGCGTCTTGTCGAGGTGCGCGCGGTCGCGCCGTTCGTGCGGGCGGCGATGGACACCAGCGACGGGCTTCTCGCCACCGTGGATCAGCTCGCGCGACTCAACCACCTGGGCGTGCGCCTCGCGCTGCCCGCCGGGCTGCTCACGGCGGAGGCGCGGGCCCTCTGCCGCGCGCACGGCTGGCCGGCGCTCCTGCCGCTCGCCTGCCATCACGGCGAGTTCGAGGTGGTGCTGGCGGTGCCCGGGGCGCAACGCACGCGCTTTCTCGCAGCGGCCCGTCACGCGGGCTGGCGCCCCGTGCTCGTCGGGGAGCTGACCGCGGAGCTCGGGGTGCGAGGGCCCACGGGCGCCGCGATCTCCACGGCCGCGATCCGGAACCTGAACGCCGCCGGGACCTCTCCCCGACGCTACCTGGCGGAGCTCGTGGCGCTGATCGGGCGCGACGACGCTTCACCGGCGGGCTCGGGTGGTGCACTGTAGTGCGCGGAGCCATGCATAGTCTCGCGGAGCTGCCCCGGATGCTCGCCTGTGGCGTGCATCTCTTCGTGCTCGCCATCCTGCTGCGCCAGAAGAGCCCGCTCCGCTGGCCCGTGGTGCTCCTCTGCCTCGTGCTCTTCACCTGGAACTTTGCCGAGCTCGCCGACGCGACGATGGGCGGCGCGCGTTTTCAGTGGCTGGACCTCGCCGTCTCGCCGCTCACGGTGCCTCTGGCGCTGCACGTGGTCCTGGCCTTCGTGGGTCGGGTGCGCGAGAGGCGCCTCGTGCTCGTCGCGACGTACCTCGGCTTCGGGCTCCTCTCCGGCGTCTCGTGTCTGCCGCGTCGGGGGCCCACGCCGAGCACGTTCGGTGACTCGGCCGCCTGGTCGGTGCTCTACCTCGGCCTCTCCGTTCCAGCGATCGTCTTCGCCGCGCTCGAGCTGAGGGGGCACCTCCGCTCGACGGGGGATGCCTCGGAGCGCATCCGCACGCGGCTCCTCCTCGTGGCGCTCGTCCTCGGGGGCCTGCTCATGTCCACGGCCCTCTGGCCCTTTGGCTGGGCGCCGCCGCACGTCGACCAGCTCGGCGCGCTGCTCATCGCCGTCGTGCTCGCGCTCGTCGTGCTGCGCTCGAAGGTTCTCGGCCACGATGTCTCGGCAAGCGCCTGGACCTACGGTGGGGTCCTCGCCTGCGGGGCGGCCGTGGCCTACGCGATGACCTTCTACGCCTTCGCCGGGGGCCTCGCGCTGGGGCTCTTCGTCGCCTTCGTCGTCACGGTCACGGCGCTGGCCCTCTTTCGCGACCTGCTCCAGACCCTCTGGACGCACCGCGCGCGCGAGGCGGAGCTCCGGTGGCGCGGGCGCATGTCCGCGCAGCTCGCCCACGACCTGCGCAACCCCCTCTGCGCCTTGCGCGGTGGGCTGGAATACTTGCAAGAGGAGAACCGCCGGACCGAGGCCCACGGAGAGCAGGAGCGATTCCTCGCGCTCCTGCTCGAGCAGACGGGGCGCATCGACCGCATCCTGGAGCTCTATCAGCGCCTGACGCGTATCGAGCCTGTCTTCCGTCCGCTGCCCGTGCGCGAGCTCCTCTCGGAGGCGGTGGGGACGGCGAAGCTGAGGGCGCTGGCCTCGAACCACGAGGTGACGATCACCACGAACCTCGCTGAGGAACTCCCGACGCTTCAGGCGGACGCGGAGCTTCTCGGGCTGGCCTTCGAGAACGTGCTGCGAAACGCGGTTGAGGTTTCGCCCCCGCGGGGCCAGATTGGCGTGGTGGGCCGGGTCGCCCACGGCGCGCCCCGCGCCGAGCCGAGCCGCCTGGTGATGGAGGTGAGCGACCAGGGTCCGGGCGTCGATCCGCGGGACCGGGAGCGGATCTTCGACGAGTTCTTCACCACCAAGCCCGAGGGCACGGGTCTCGGGCTGCCTTTCGCACGGCAGGTGGCACGCGCGCATGGGGGAGACCTCGAGCTGGCGAGTCAGGCGGGGGGCGGGACCTGCGTGCGGTTGTGGCTCCCCGTCAGGGAATAGGGACGTGACGCCTCGAATGCAGCTTCTCGTCGTGGATGACGACCTGGCCGTGGCCACGGTCCTGGGTGCGCTCCTCAAGCAGGCCGGGTACCGCTTCCGCCACGCCGCCTCGGGGGAGACTGGGCTGGAGGCTCTCGAGCGCGGCGCGTTCGATGGCGTGATCTGTGATCTGCAGCTTCCGGGGATACAGGGGCTCGAGGTCCTTGGCGCGATCCGCAAGCGCTGGCCCGAGCTGCCGGTCGTGATGCTCACGGCCCACGGGAGCGTGCCGGTGGCCGTGGAGGCCATGCGTGCGGGGGCGGCCGACTTCCTGCTCAAGCCCTTCGACCGCGAGGCGCTGCTCTTCGTGCTCGAGAAGGCGCTGGCCGTGCACGCGGCGGGACACGAGGCGTCGTGCGCCGAGGCGACCTCGCGTGGCGGCGACGGGGGTGAGAGGGAGAGTGAGCTCCTCGGCGACTCGCCTCCCATGCAGGAGCTCAGGCGCGTCATCGCGCGTCTCGCGCCCACCGACTCTACGGTGCTGATCCAGGGCGAGACGGGTACCGGCAAGGAGCTGGTGGCGCGGGAGCTCCATCGCCTGAGCCGGCGCAGCCGCGGGGCGCTCGTGGCCGTGCACTGCGCGGGACTTCCCGAGGCGCTGCTCGAGAGCGAGCTCTTCGGCTACGAGAAAGGAGCCTTCACCGGCGCGGCCTGTCGCAAGCCCGGCCGCGTCGAGCTCGCGCAGGGCGGGACGCTCTTTCTCGACGAGATCGGCGAGCTCGGCCCCGCAATGCAGGTCAAGCTGCTCCGGCTGCTGCAGGAGAGGCGTTTCGAGCGCCTCGGGGGCCTCGAGAGCGTCGTCGCCGACGTGCGATTTCTCGCCGCGACGCACCGCGACCTGGCCCAAGAGGTAGCGAGGGGCGGCTTTCGGGAGGACCTGTACTATCGGCTGAGCGTCGTTCCTCTCACCGTGCCGCCGCTCCGCGAGCGAGGCAAGGACCTCCGGGCGCTGGCGGTTCGGTTCTGCGCCGAGGTCGCGCGCTCGACGGGGCGCGGAGGCGTGCGACTCACCGACGGGGCGCAGGCGGCGCTCGAGGCCGAGCTCTGGCGGGGGAACGTGCGGCAGCTCCGCAACATCGTCGAGCGCATGGTCGTGCTCGGTGACGGTGAGGTGATCGACAGCGACGCGGTGCGGGCCGCGCTTACCTGGGCGGGCTCTCCTGTCTCCGCGGTGGCGGGCCCACCCGGGAGTCCGGCCACTTCCTCTGCGCCGAGGACGCTCGAGGCCCAGCGAGGGGAGGCCGAGCGCGCGGCGCTCCTGCAGGCGCTCGCCCGCTCGGGCAACAACCGCTCTCTCGCGGCCCGCGTCCTCGGCATCAGCCGCCGCACCCTCTACAACAAGCTCGCGGAGCACGGTCTGCTCGACGAGGCGTGAGCGTCCCGGCTTCTCGACCTGACGGACGCTCGCGGTGCGGGCGAGCCTTTCACCGGCTTTCGTAGATCGTGGCCGCGAGCCCCTTGCGGCGGTCCGCATGACCTCCGTGGATCTAGCAGCGTCAAGCCACCGGAGACGTTATTGCAGGAGCACGGGCGCACCGTTTATCCCGGGAGTCGTACGGATGAAGTGGGGCGAGCACTGTGGAGCCGTCGCCGTCGCACCGCGCTGGGAGCGCGTCCCTGAAGAAGGGGGACTCTCCGGGCTGCGAGCGGGCTTCCTCTTCCTCGTGGCCGCCGCAGCTCTCGGTGCAGGTGGGCGTGCCTGTCAACGACGGGGCGGGTGGGAGCACCACCGGAGCGGTCACCCTGCGGGTGGGGCCCGCGCCGAGGCTCAACGTGGCGCACGAGACCGTGCTCGCCTACCAGTCGGCCGCGAGCGCCGTGATGGGCCAGACGATCCTCCGGTACGTGCAGGCGCAAGACCCGGAGGGGCAGAGCGTGACCTTCGCGTGGAGCACGACGCTCGGCTCGCTCGGAACCCCGGCGACCACGACCACCGCGAGCGAGGTCGTCTGGAAGGCGGGGGGCTGCACCGTCACCGCGACGCCGTCATCTAAGCTGCTCGACCGGTCGCGCTACCCGCACACCCATTCCCGCGAGGCCCAGGAAGCGCTCTCCCTCGCCACGGTGAGCGCGGGCCGTGCGGTTTCGCGCAGCGCGACCTCGCGAGCGCGGATCACGGGCACCTGAGCGGGTATTTCTTCGACGGGTCGGCTCCGCCGGCGGTGTCGCAGGCATAGGACGCCCTCGCGGGATCCCAGCCGCACTTCGGAATGGGCAGGCAGTCGAACGTCACGAGCCGGTTGTCTGCATCGCACCATTTCAGCGTGCGCTCGTCCACGCAGCACCCCTGGCGACCGATCTTCCCGCAGGCCGTGCTCGTCGAGCCCGTGTCTGGCAGCACGGATCCGTCGCGCGTGGCGACGGAGTCCGGGGCAGAATGTCCGCCGTGGTCGACGGTCGGTGCCGCGTCCTTCTTCGAGGGTGTGGTCTCCCCCATGCACCCCGCGATCGCGGGGAGTAGACAGAAGGCCAGAGCGTATCGCATGACGTTACCTCCTTCTCGTGAAGGGCCGCTTGTAGGGCGCTCGGGACTGGCACCGCGGACGTTCGCTTATCTCCTCGCCTGAGATGGCTACTACAGAGCGCTCGACGCACATGCATTTTTTTATGCTACCGCGGACTACCGCATGGCGACGACCAGCCTGTTTCATCCACCGCTTGACCCGTCGGCCGTGCCGGGGCGACGTTGTGCCGGCATGTCGATCTGGCTACGAGTGCTCGTTGCCGGCGTGATCGCCGCCTCGAGTGGTTGCCATCGGGTATTCCCTTACGAGGCTTTCGAACGGCAGGACGGGGGCGTCGTGTCGCGGGACGCCGGCCAGGTCACCGACGGACCCGGCGTGGACCGGCGGGTGGAGCCGACCAGCGATGCGCTGGCGACGACAGACGTCGCCGCGCTCTGCACGGAGAACCAGCCGCTAGCAACCCCCACGTGCTCCGGCTGCGGCAAGGCCTCGTGCGATGACCTGCCGGACTATCGCGACCCGTGGAGCGACCTGGGTTGCAAGGCCGTGCTCCTCTCGGAGGACTTCTGCGGCGACCTGCGGCAGTGGAAGGCAAGCCCGCCCTCTCCCGTCACGATCGCCCCGCGCGGGGTCCTGCGCTTCGGTGGCACCGGGACGACTGCGATCTCCGCAACGATCACCGGAGTAGCGTCGGTGCCCATGCCAGGCTACCTCGTGGAGCTCCGGCTGCAGACGCCCGCGGCTGCCCGCGGCTCCATCCAGCTCTGGGCAGACGTCCGGTCAGGCCAGCGCTTCGACCCCTCCCTCTACCGCTCCTGCGAGCTTCGCTGGACCGCCAGCGGGGCCGAGCTGCGGAACCTCGTGAGCACGCCGAGCTTCACCGACTCGGGTGAAACTCCGGCAACCGTGCCTGCGGGCCAGAGCGTCGTCCTTCAGAGCTACATCAGACAGAGCGAGCACCACTGCCGCCTCGCGAGCGAGACGACGATCCTGGTCGATCGTGGCCTCCCGATCGAGGGCCCCATCCCGGCCGGCGAGCCGACGATCACCATCGCCGTCGTGCCCGCGCCGGGCGCAGCTCTTACCGTGCCGCTCGACTGGGTGCGCATCTTTCACCCCGCCTCCAATCCTCCCTGACGCGCGCCGCCTCGATCCCCCGCCGCGAGGACCGCGCACCGGCTCGACGTGTGCCCGGCGCCTCGGTCCGAGTTGAGCGGCGGTCGGTGGTGGCCTACCATCGGCTCGAATGCGCGAGGAGCTGAGAGACCCGGCCACCCGCTTCGCTCGCGCGGCGCGCGCGGCGGGGGCCAACCGGCCTGCGGATGGCGTCGTGGCCGACCTGCTGGCGCGCTACGCCGAGCCGCGGCGGCACTATCACACGCTGACGCACGTCCTCGACTGTCTCTCGCTGTTCGACCGCTTCGAAGCGCTCGCCGAGCGGCCCGCGGAGGTCGAGCTCGCGCTCTGGTTCCACGACGCCGTTTACGATCCCGAACGGAGCGACAACGAGGCCGAGAGCGCCAGGCTGGCGGACGAGGCCCTGCGGGTGCTCGAGGTCCCGGAGCCTTGCCGCACGCGCGTCGTGCGCGCCATCGAGGCCACGCGACACCACGACGCGACCGAGGGCGACGCTGCGCTCTTGGTCGACCTCGACCTGGCCATCCTAGGCGCCGACGCCGAGAGCTTCAGGCGCTTCGAGGAGCAGATTCGCTCCGAGTACGCGCAGGTCCCCGACGCGCTCTTTCGCATGGGTCGGCGACAGGTGCTCGCGGGCTTTCTCGGTCGCCCGCGGATCTACCGGCACACGCGGCTCGCCGAGCTCTTCGAAGGCCCGGCACGGGCGAACCTGGCCCGGCGTATCGAGGAGCTCTCGCGCTCCTGAGCGCCGCCCGTCGGCGGAGCCCTCGGATTCCTGCTCCGACGTTCAGTAGACCTCGAATGCGATTGTGATCACACTAGCTTGGATCGGCCTCGAACACCTCTACCACGGTGCGAACACCTCTACCACGGTGCGGGGGCGGGGGCGGCGTCTCGACTACCAGAGGCGCAAGGGGAAGGGGAAGCGCGGGGGCTTGCTCAAATGAGCCTCGACGTTGGAGGGCACGACGGAACCCCGCAGCTTGAACTGCAGGGCCTCCATCTGGGCCCAGAGGGTCTCGGCCAACGACCTCGCCCCCCGGCGGGCGCTGGAGCGGAGCTCGGCGCGTAGCATGTACTGCCCGTCGGCGAGGCTGCTGAGCGCCGTCTGGACGCGATCCACGAGTCCCGCCGCGTTCCCCTCTTGGGCGAAGGCGTTCAGGAGCACGCCAACCTTCGCGTCCCTCGAGCCGGCGACCTTCGCCGCGACGAGCTCCTTGTAGACGCCGTCGATCCGGCGGTTGAAGAGCCAGCTGGCCCACGCCCGGCGGACCGGGTTCATGCGCTGCAGCCCCTGGATGTCGCGCCACGCTCGGGTCACGCGTCGCTCGGCCTGCTCGCCCGTGATGACGTGCGGCGCCTCGGTGGCGTGCTTTGCAGCGGCAGGGGACGAGAGCGAGAGCAACAGTGCCGAGGCCAGAAGCCCGGCCCGCAGGGTCCGACGACGCATCGATCAACCTCCGTGTGGAGGAGACTCCTTGCAAGCCTCCTGCCGGAGGCTGCGTCCGGCCCGGGCCTTTGCCGTCGAGCGGTTAGCTGGCTGGTAGCCCCGGGCGGGCTGACGACCGGTCCAGCCACACGCGACGAGAGGAGCCGGCCCGGCCGAAGCCCGAGTACCCATGGGGGCGCGGAGCGTGACGCTGCAGCGCCGAGCTGACGAGGTCTCCCCTATCGGGGGGTGTCCGGCGAGTCCGCGGGCTGGGACACGTGGGCTGGGATCCGCTTGACCGCCTCCGAGCGCCTGGATACGCTATTTGCACGCCTTCTCTGATGTCTCTTGCACTCCGGCGGCGCGGGGAACAGGTCGCCAGCCACGTCGTCGACACGGTCCACCGGCACCGCCACCGCGGCGGGAAAAGGCAGCATGTCGGGTCCATCCTGGGTCGAGCCTCTCATCGGCCTGCGCGTCGCCCCTCGGGCCTGACGGGATGGGCCGCGCGGCCTTCCTCCCGAAAGCGCTCCGGCTCGGGTTGGCTCTCGGCCTCTTCGCCGCCACCGTCTCGGGGTGCGCTCGTACCTCCCCTGCAGAGGACGCGGGGCCACCGGATGTCCGGGCGATGGACCTCGCGCCTCGCCCCGACACCGGTCCTCGTGGGCCCTCCGACGCGGCCTCCGACGCCGGCAGACCCACGGGCTGCGTGACGGTCGATGACCAGCGGCCGATCGAGGTCGCCCGCGCTTCCACGCGAGACGAACACGCGCTCACGCTCTTCGCCCGGAGCGCGAGCCGCACCTTCTGGAGCGAGCGCGGTAACGAGGCGGTGGTGCTCGAGGTCTCCGGACCGCGCGGCCGGATCGGCCATCTGGTACTCCATCAGGGGGCCGACGCGTTCGGCTACGCGATGCAGCTCGGCGAGCTGCGCGACGGAGATGCCGTCTCGGTCAGGGTCTCGGAGCTGAGCGCGGCCAAGGCCCTGCGGCGGGCGTGCGTCGGACCCGCCACGCTCACGTCCCGGGCCCAGCTCGGGGCGAGGGGCGAGGGGCTCGTGAACGCGCCGATCTTCAAGTGGCCCGTCGCCAAGCGCTTCGACGATCTGCCGGTGCTGCTCGGCTGGTCCAAGCAGACGGCGAAGTACGAGGCGGTCTACACCCACGAGAACGGCGGGACGGTGGCGCTGTGCGGCGGAGGCGCGAGCGGCATCCAGGCGGAGCTCGCGCGCTGGGGCCGCGCCTGCGACATCGAGGGGCTCTACGCCTACGGTGGCGCGAAGAGCTGGGGGCGCTGCAGCGGCGCGACGAGCTTCGCGAGCCACGCGCCGCTGATGGAAGGGGCGCATCCGATCTTCTACTACGGCGACGGGCACAACCGCCTCTACGAGCACCGCGGTGGCTACGGGCAGGCCTGCGGGAATTCCTCGGACAACAAGGCCGACGGGGATCTAGCCGGATGGAACGTGGGTAACCCGGGCAACGACTCGAGCCTGGACGGCCCGTTCGTGGTGGTCCTCCGGCCGCTGCCGGTGGAGCTCGACCCGCTGGGCTACGCCGCGACCTCGGGGACGCGCGAGCAGCTCGTGGACCGCCACGCGCCCTGGCTCTACCGGATCACGGATTCCGAGCTCCGGCGCGAAGGACGCATCGACCACAAGAAGGCGCTGCCGATGGAGCGCTACCTGTTCGTGGACGTGCACGCCTCCGACGTGGGGGGCTCCGGCGACCGCGTCTGTTCCCTGCGGGTGGACGGCGGCTTCGTCCTGCGGGTCAGGACGGCGGCGGGGGCCACGCAGGACGGCCCGCAGATGACGGCTTCGTACTTCGGCGCGCAGCCCAACTGGAAGCGGCTCGCCATTCCGCTCGACCAGCCGTACCAGCCGCGCGACCTGACGGCCTTCGTGTTCGACGCCTACGACGACGACGGCATCTATTTCCTGTCGCTCGGGTCGGCCTTCATCCCGAAGCCGGAGGGGGACAACGGCGCGACGCTCGCGATCGTTCGCCGCGGAGTGAAGACCGTGAACGTGTACGTCGACGACGATTCCTCGGGGTGTGTGAACGGTCAGAACCGGGACGGCCCCGAGGGGCTCGCCTATGCCTGCCAGGGCGGCGCGTACGAGGTCGCGAAGTAGGCGAAGGTCCCGGGGGCGCGTGCGCGGGATGGTCCAGCCGCTACGGCCGCACGTCGATGGTCCCAGCCTTTCGGGAGCGCGCCTGCTGACGCACGTCCTGGTTGGACATTCTCTGCAGGATACGCGCGCGGCCCGTCGTCGCGAGCACGTTGCGGTGTTTCGCGGTGCGCGGCATGTGGCCGAGGGCGGCGAGCTTGGTGGCCTGCGTGGCGTCGAGGAGCACGACCTTCCGACCGGCGGGGGAGATGGCGAAGTAGGTCGAGGGATTGGTCGTCAGCTTGTCGGGCAGCGGCCCGGGCCCACCCGTGGTCTCCGTGTGCTGCGATTGCCCGAGGAGCCAGCCGTCGCTGAGCTGCGCGAAGTAGCGCACGCGCGCCCGATGCACGGTGGGAGGCGCGTCCGCGCTCGGAGACGAGCGCACGGTCCAGCGCCAGATGAGCTCGGGGAGGCCGGTAGCGCCCTTGCGCACGGTCCGGCGCGCGCCCTCGGGGAGCTCGAGCCCGACGCCGAGGTCGCCGAGGTACTGGGCGAGACTCGCCCCGGACGAGGGGCGGCGACTCACGTTCTTCGCGTGGGCCTCCGCCTGCTCGTTGAGCTTCATCGCGCGCTCGCGCGAGACGACCGTGACCTGGCGTCCGTTCTTCGAGACGATGAACGGGACCGCCGAGGTGGTGGTGCCCACTCCGTAGTGCGTGAAGCCGAAGGTGCGGCCGTCGGGTAGGGGGAAGAAGGTCGTGTCCACGTGCTCCGCCCCCGAGCCGGTCTGGCTGAGCGTGCGCGTCGCGACCTGGCCCTTGCGGGTGGTCGTCACCCGAAGCCGGAAGTCCGCGGGGACGTCGAGGAAATGCTCGAGCAGGTGGAAGAGCTCCGGACGGGCCGGATCGGGCACGACCAGTTTGGCCGCCGAGTAGCTGCCGTCCTCGTTGCGCAGGGCGTCGGCGCGGTGGACCACGCGCGGCGCGCGCTGCTTGCCGGCCGGGGGTTCGGCCTGCGTCTGGCCGGGCGCCGCGAAGGACGAGGCCGAGAGCGCCAGAAGCCCCAGCAGCGCCACGAGCGCCCCTGCAGGTACGACGGCGATGGCGCGCGGGTGGCCCACGACGCCCCTGCAGTGCAGTACGCGTGCCAGGTGGACGGCCCCGCAAGCACAAGCACTTGCGCCCGCAAGAGGCCGCGATTGGGGACGGGGGGCCTCGGTCCTTCCCGCGCGGTGGCCGGTGCCGGGGCCAGGGGGCGTCGCGTCACGCGGCTCCAAGTCATCGAAAGGGCGCTTTCGGCCTGCCCACCGTGAACCGCAGTCGCGCTGGCGCGCCGCTTGCTCAGGCCGCGCCGAGGAGTCACTGCCATGCGCACGCTTCTGATGCTGTCCTCCATGGTCCTCGGTCTCGCAGGTGCCACGCCGCACTCTCTGGCGCGCCGAGCGGGCGTGCACGAAGCGCCCCCCGACGGTGGCGGGAAGGCCTCCCGGCGTCGCGGCATTCCCATGGTCCAGGAGACGCACGTTGGCCTGCGAGCCTTTCCGATCTTTCTGCCTTCGGTCCACTCGGCGCTCGCGCGGCTGCGGGAGACGGGCCACGCGGCCCTGGCCGAGACGCTGCGCTACGGCGACGGGCTGGCGGTGCGTGGCTATCGCGTGCGAGGGGTGCGCGCCGACGTCGTCGCCAAGCTGCCGGCGCTGCGGCAGGCGTCGAAGGAGACGCTGCTCGCCGGCGTCGCAGGTAACGGCAGCCTCGAGGAGAGCCTCTACGATCAGCTGCATACGCTCGCCCTGCTCGGGCTGCCGAACCGCCTGGAGGAGCCGCAGTCGGTAGGCCGCGCGGCGGACGTGGGCGCCTCTCCGGAGGAGCGACGTCTGCTGCGGCCCCAGGCGCAGCGATTGCTCGACTCGTTGAACGTGGAGCAGCGGCTAGACCTCCTCGTGGGCGCCTCGAACGCGGGGCGCGTTCCCGATTCCCGCTCGCAAGACGAGCAGCGCATGCTGGCGCTGGCGCGCGTGCTCGGCTTCTCGCCGCTGCGTAGCGTCCAGGCGGTCTATCGCTCGACGAAGTCGGCCGTCGCGCGGCTGCGGCAGGCCGCGGCGGCGTACATGCGGGATCCCACGGCCGAGGGGGTGGCGGCGGAGCTGCGCGCGGCGGCTCAGGTGGTGGGTGCGCGCGCGGAGGCCGGGTTCGAGCTGCGCGGAGCCGTCGTGCGCCACGGAGGCCTCTCCCAAGCCCTGACCACGTATGTGCGGGGGCTCGACTGGCTCGACCTCCACGTGCGGGCCGAGGGGCTCGCGAACCTGCTCCGTCCGGGCGCCCAGAACTATCGGGAGGCGCGGCCCTTCACCGAGGAAGAGCGCGTGAGCCAGGTGCGCGAGTACATGGAGCGGCTCGAGCGCGAGCTCCAGGCTCTCGACGCGTCCTTTCGCCGCGCCGGGCCTTGAGGAGGATCTGGGCGCTGCGCATGGCGCGACCCTCCGCTAGGCCCGCGGGTTAGCAGCCCTTGGTTGGGGCGCACGAGGTCCAGCTGCAGCTGCTCGAACAGGAGCGGATTCCCGTTCCGCCGCCGCTCGGAGTGCAGCACTGCGAGGCGCCCGGTGTGCAGCCGGACTTCACGCAGCGCCACGAGCAACCCGTGTCGGGGTTGCACCGCGGCGCCTTGCAGTCGCCGCAGTCCGGCTCGTTCGTGCAGCTCGAGCTGCAGGTACCCGGAGTCCAGGGCCCCCACTGGCAGTTTGCGCCGCAGGTGCGCGTCGGGATCTGGGTCGCGCATTCGCCGCAGGCTTGAGGCGCGCCCTTCCCCGCAGTCCCGGGGACGCAGGCGCACGCGTCGGCGGGGACGCTTCTATCGGTCGACGCGGCCGCCTCGGCGCGACCATCGCTGGGAGATGGGCCGTCCGATCGGCCTCGATGCCAGGGCGATCCGTCCGCCGGGGAACCGCCTCGGGGTGGCCCGTCGCGCGTGGGGATCGTGCCGCCGTCGTGGCCCCCGTCCTCGCCGCCGTCGGTGAACGAGGGGCCAAACCCGTTCGCCGGCGCAACGCACTGGCCGCCGAGAGCGCCGGAGTGCGGCGGATAGCGCCGGCCCGAGTCGCAGGATGGGTCCGTGAAGCTGCAGTTCCCCACAGGCTCGCAGACTCCCTGCTCCCCTCCGCGATTGCACTGGTGGGAGCTCGAGCACTGGTAGGGCGCGGTTTCCATGGAGCAGCCGAGCGAGAGCGCGACCGCCGCGAGCGCGAGGCCCGCGTGCGCGAATGGCCGACGTGGCCGGCTTCTTCTATCTCGGTCGATAGAACAAATCGTGCGCACGCCCTCGGTCCCTGTCAACCCGCATCGGCCGCGCGAGCGCGCGGGCGGGTTAGCGCTTTCCGGAGCCGGTGTCGATCGCGACGAGCTGGGCGGCGAGCCGCTGCAGCGCCTCTCCCCGCGGCAGGCGCCGCGCGCGCTGGCCCACCGCTTCGAGCTGCACCGTGCCCACGACCGTCATGAAGGGCCGGTTCCGGTCCGGCTTTCCGGCGGGCCAGGGTCCGTCGGTCTGCACGCCCCGCGAGACGAGCAGCGCCTGGTAGGAGCGGGCGTTGCCGCTCTCGGGTGTCGCGCGCGCTTTCGTTCGCACGATGATCTTCACGCCGTCCGCGAGCTTGTATTCGTCGCGCAGGCGCTGCTTCACCAGCATTGCGGCCTGGCGCGCCGTGAGCTCGCGTGCCGAGGCGACCCCCGGAGCGAGGGTGAGGACGGCCAGGTTCAGGGCCACAAGGGTGCCGAGTCCGCTAAGGGCGGTGCGCATAGGAGTCTCCCGGTAAGTTCTGGCGGGCCAACCAAGCATCGACCGTGCCATCGCTGCTCGCGCCGTGCGGGGACGCAAGGGCGAGAGATCACGAGATGGGTCGGTCGTGGGGCCCGGGGCGGCGGGGACTCCAGGCCCCGTCGGTGGCCGGGAGGATGGCCGGGGCGTTCGGTCGGTTCGCAAGGACTAGGGCGACGTGCTGGCGCGCTCCTTCTCGAGAGCCAGCGCCCGCGCCGCGACCTGGGCCGACGAGGAGGCCTTCATCGATTGGTCCCAGGTCTCGACCAGGAGCTGATTGGTGTAGAGCACCTCGCCGCGGTTCGTGACCAGGCGGTACTTCGCCTGGCCCGGCCAGTGGTCCTGCGGCCGTGCCAGCTCGACGCTGACCAGGGCGCGCCCGGCGCTCTGCATTCCGCCCGCGCGGACGACCTTCGCCCCCCAGCCGAGGTCCCAGCCGAAGTAGCGGCCCGCCCGATAGCCGTGGTCGTTGAAGGCGCGCTGCCAGCTCTCCTCCATCACGAGGAAGTGCGGTTTGCGGCCGAGCGCCGCCTTGGCTCGACGGAAGTCGTCCCAGGCCCCTCCGCCGCCCCCGATGCGGACGACGTCGAAGACGGCGTGCTCGGGATGCGCCGCCATCGACGTGAAGCGCTGGTGCATCTCCTTCGCCGAGAGCCGGAAGACCTTGTAGTGGGACAGCGGATAGAGCTCCTCGTGCCGATCGACGACGGGCTGGGCGAGCGGGTCGAGCAGCTCTTCGCCCACCCGCTGCGCGGCGAACTTGCCGTGCTCTCGCAGCTGTCGGTAGAGGAGCACGCGCCCATCCGGCAGGACCTTGCTCCGGTTCAGGGAGCCGTCCGGGTTGGTGGTGATGGCGCCCTTCCTCTCCGCCCGCGCCTCGCGGGAGGCGGTGACGAGCGAGAGGGAAGCGAGGAGTAGGCCGACGGTGGTGCAGCGCGAGGTTCGGCTCATGGGGTCCGTCCTGGTCGGGCCTACGCAGCGCAGGCCACGCGTCGGTCGCCACGAGCAGGAGCCGTGCCAGCCCCGATGGCCGATATCACGGGGCTATTTCTGGATGGCCGCCGCGCCAGGCGGCTCGGGGCGTCAGCGGGCCAGGCGGCTGCGGGCTCCGCGTTCGCGCCCCGGAGCGGCTGCGCGCGTCCGTCGCGCGGCTACGAGGAGCAGGAGCGAGAGCCACGAGAGGCCAGCCGGCGCAGGGGACTCTCCCACCGGGACGGAGCAGCCTGAAGCGCTCTCGTCGGAGTCCGGCGCGAGCACCTGCTCCTCGGGCGGTACCGGGGCTGGCGCCACGCCTCCCGCCTCGATCGTGACCGTCACCATGGCCTCGGCCTCGGTCCCGGCCGCGTCGCGTGCCACGACCTTGAGTTCGTGACGGCCCGCCGAGAGTGCGGGCGCCACGAGCCCGTAGGGGGGCCCCACCTCGTCGGTCACGACGTGGCCGTCTACGAGCAAGCGCACCTTGACCGCGTGGCCCTTGCCGTCCGAGGCGTTGAGCTTCACGGTGACCGGGCCGGCGGGGAGCACGGCGCCCGAGCGCGGCGCGAGGATCTCGAGGCGCGGGGTCGCCCCGGTCGGCGGGTTCGTCGGGGGCGACGGTGGGAGCGGCGTCGGATTCGACGGAGCCGCGCTCACCGTGGGCGCGCGGACGATCATATTGGCGGCCTTGGCGTAGGCGCGCAGGAAGGCCCCGGAGGCGTACCCGTAGCCGCCGTAGCCCCACCCTTCGCCCCAGCTGTTGCGAAACTTGAAGTAGGTCTCGGGGCGCCCCGATGGGTCGTTCCGTCGCTCGTAGCCCACGAGCAGGACCGCGTGGCCGCCGCAGTTCGAGCGGAGCAGGCAGCTCGCGACGGCCACCGAGATCTCGAGGTCGCTGCGGTTCGGCCGGTCGAGCACCGGGCCCTTGATGACCTCCGAGTCCCAGACCAGCCCGGCCCAGACGGTGGTCTTCGGGTTTTCCGCGAGGGCGCGTTTGAGCGCCTCCGGGTCGTTGCCGGTCGCGCGCATCTCGTCGATCCCCCAGCGCGACTCGGCGCTCAGGTTCGCGGCGGGAGAGCCGCCGTAGGGCCAGGAGCGCTCCTCGGCCACGCGGTATCCGGTGAGGCGGCTCGTCACCTGGAAGTCGAAGCCCATGATGTTGCCCAGGCGCTGCGCCGTCTGTTCGACGGAGAGGTGGGTCTTCAACCCGTAGTAGGCCTCGATCATCGCCGTGGCGGCGAAGGCCATGCACGTGCCTCGGTCGCCCTGGTGGCGCACGCGGGGCAGGCCCGCCGAGTGGTCGACCTGGGCCGGCAGGGTGTTCGCGCTCATCCCGCGCTGCTCCGCGGACGGAGGCTCCCCCGCCGGATTCCCGTCGCCGAAGACCTCGGGGGAGAGCAGCGGATGGCCCTCCGGCGTGGTTCGCTCGAGCTCACCGGGGGAGGGCGCCGAGCACGCGCCACCGAGGGCGAGCAGCGCCACGCTCGCGCTCGAGGCCAGCCTGGCGAAAGCGGTCCCTCGTCGTGCTCTCGGGCGGAGATGGAGCATGTCCAGCGCGGGGCGAGTGCACGAAGGATGCCGCCGCCGCCACGCGGGGGACGTTCAGGATCTCGAGCAACTGCATGTGTCGGAGCACGCTCGGTCCCCCACCGTGCCCCCTGCCGGTCCCCGTGGTCCCCGAGGGGCTGGGGACAACGCACCCCAGCTCAGAGCGAGCGCCGGCCCCCGCGGCTCGCCCCGGTGGGGGCGGCCTGGGGCTCGACCCAGCTCTCGAGGTCCAGGCGCTCGTTCTCGCCGTCCACCTCGAGGAGCAGGGTGTTGCGCAGGCCGAGGCGCAGGGCCTTCCGGTCGGCCTGATCGGGCACGGCCGCCCAGGTGCCGGTGTTCACGTAGGAGACCCCCGGCAAGAGCGGCTTGACCCCCGGCACGTGCGTGTGGCCGAAGGTCACGACGCGCGTCATCAGCAGGCGGCCGAGCTCGAGCGCCGCCTTGTGACACTCCTGCTCCACGTTGAAGATGTTCTCGCCGTGCGCGAACCATTCGTAGACGAAGTAGACCAGGGGAAAGCTGGAGAGCGGCACCATGAGCTTGATCCAGAGGGGAATCGGCACGAGCGCGAGGGCGATGGTGCCGCCGGTCATCAGCACGGCGATGGCCAGCCGGTCGAGCCAGAACTCGCGGATCACGCGGTAGAGGCGGCCGGCGATGGGCAGGCGGCGGAGCCGATTGATCACCTTCACCTCGGGGAGCGGCATGTGCCCGCGTTCGGCCTGCGCGGCGAGCAGCGCGCGATAGTCCAGTCGGTGCCGCTGCTGCCGCCCCTTCGTGGTGAGGAGCGCGGCGACGGTGGAGAGGCTGCCGAAGAACCACGGCAGGACGAGGCTGCGTCGGCTGAAGGCGTAGTGCCGGAACCAGTGCGCGACGTAACGGAAGACGTTCAGGATGTAATCCGAGGCGTGCGGGTTGAAGAACCCCATGCGGCTCATCATGCGCCGGTTGGAGAGGTTCCCCATCGGCAGGGCGATCTCGGGGCCCTCGGGGCCGGGGACCGTCGGGTCGAGCACCGAACGCAGCGAGGTGTAGACGTCGTACTGGTGTCCGTGCTCGGCGTAGATCTCGCCCGGCACGTAGAAGAACCACGGCTCGACGACAAGCTGGTCGTCGCGCACCGCGAGGCCGAGCTCGGCGGCCCGCGCGAGGATCGCCCCGCGCCACGCGGCCTGCACGCCGGGGAAGAACATCTCGGGGTCGTGGTTTCCCGCCACGTAGACCACGCGATGCCCCGCGCCGACGTACCGCGCGAGCGCCTCGACCAGGATCGGGTGGTGCGCGAGCACGCGCTCCAGCTTCCAGACCGACTTGGCCTCGGTGGGATTCAGGCCGTACATGCGCTCCCCCGGCGAGACGGGCCAGGGGGGCGCCTCGGGCACGGCGCAGACGAGATCGAAGTCTACGATGTCCCCGTTGAGCACGAAGGTGAGCTCGTCGCCCGGTTGCGCGCGCGCGGCGAAGCGCCCGAGCAGCTCGGCCATTCGGTCGTCGAACAGGTGCCGCGGGTGCTTGTAGTCCTTCCAGCCGTCGGCGTGTTCTTCGGTGTCGGCGAGGTGCAGGTCGGAGACGATCAGGTAGCGGTGCATCCGTACGCAATTCAGCATAGCTCAGCCTCGGGCGCCATGCCGAAGATCTAGGGAGCGGTGGTCCGTCTGGCGCGCGGCCACGCGCGCGAAGGCGTCAGGGGACTGTCTCACCCCCGCCGGGGCGCGCGCCGAACGACGCTCGAATAGCTGGCGGTGCGATGGAGAAGATCATCAGGCTCACGTCGTCGGTGAGCGGCTGGGGTGCGCTCGCCCGTCCGGTCTTCCAGGCGATCTGCCCGCTCTTCCAGCCCCAGTAGCGGTCGGGGCCCGTGAAGGAACCCCCGCCCACCCTCTTCTCCGCGGCGAAGCGACGCACGTCCACCGGTAGCGGCTTCTGGCCCTGGTGCCCGTCGTTGAAGACGAAGAGGCCCCCCGGGCCGATCGCCAGGCCTCCGTCGATGCGGCCGTAGTCGCACGCGGAAAGGAGCTGGATGTCCACGGGCACGTGCGAGCCCCTCTCCCCGAGCGTCTCGTCGAAGAGGCGTCGAGCTCCGTGGTCGATGCAGAGCTCGATGCCGACGCGGTACGATCGACCGTCCTTGGTCCACGAGAAGACCCCGTCCGAGCGCCCCGGCTCGAAGGTCGTTCCGCCGAGCGCCGCGACGCGCGCGTCTCCGCCGCTCCCCCGCTTGGAGTAGGTCTTGAGCACCTCGCCGTCCGAGACCACGAGCGCCGTGTTCTCGCATCGGCCGTGAGGACCTCGCCAGGCGATGGAGCCGGGAGCGAGGAGCGTCGAGCTCCCGCGACTGAGCTGTCGGAGGCGCTCCCGGAGGTTC
Organism: Deltaproteobacteria bacterium; assembly: GCA_020848905.1. Lineage (NCBI taxonomy): Bacteria > Pseudomonadati > Myxococcota > Myxococcia > Deltaproteobacteria bacterium. Next base: position 19,855 of record JADLHG010000003.1, on the reverse strand, counting down.
CGGAAGTCCTCGCCGCTCGCCAAGCCCCGCTCGGGCAGAAAGAACCACTCGGGGCCCACGAGCATCGAGAGCTCCGGGTGCTCCCGCACGGCGCGTTCGACGGCGGCCAAGGGGTCGCGGACGACGTGACCGATGCCGGTGCGGGCGCAGAGCATGCCGATCTTCCAGGGCGCCACGTTTGTCTGGGCCCGACGGAGCCTTGTCTCGGCCGTGCGGCCGTTCCTCGCGGCGCCAGGCTGCCCCGTAGCAGGTGGGGCAGCGGCGCACGCGACGAGCACCAGCACTCCGATGGAGCTTCGAGCGGTCATGGGTGTTTGTGGGCGCTCGATGAGCAAGGACTCTGCCAGGCGCCGGCTGGCTCCCTCAGGGAGCGGTCGACGGGATATCGATAGCTTGCCGGGACCTGGCCGCGAGCGCGGCCGGCTACCCCCTTCGGAGGTCACCGAATTCGAAACGCCGTCTCCGAGACCGCATCGGGCCGCGCGCGGCCGCCGGGGGCCCGAGCGCCGCGATCGCTGTCATTTCAGCGGACCCGGACGCGCGCCGCCGTCGGCCTGCCAATTGCTAGACCGGCGCGCGACACCAACTCGAGGAATGCCATGAGAACGACCACCGCTCTCGCGCTCTCCGTTTTTCTCGCTGCCTGTAACGCGGGCCCTGGGGACCCGAGCTCCTCGGTCTGCCAGCAGGCGGCGGAGCACGTCTCGACCTGCCGCGGCACCACGGTGCCCGCCGCGAGCGCCGAGCCCTGCGACGCTTCGCGCGCCACCGTCGCGCAAGGGGTGGTCGACAAGAGCTGCGCCGCGATCGCGGCCGAGGCCAAGGCCGACGGGCCGTGGTGCCTGCCGGCCCTCGCCTGGCTCGGGCTCTGCAAGAAGAACGAGCCGCCCGCGCCGACGAGCGACTTCTGCGTGGCGCGCTTCGTCCACGACCCGTACGCCGTCAACCTCTGGATGGAGGTCGATTGCGGGGCGGGCAGGGTGCTCACGACGACGCCCGTCCGCCCGAGCATCTTCGCCGGCGACGAGGGCTACGCCGAGAACGTGCGCACGCAGGTGCAACAGCTCGACGAGATCATGGCCGACAAGGGTTACACGAACGTCGGGGCCTTCCCCTTCTTCGGCATCGGCGCGGACCAGCTCTACCAGCGCAAAGACCTCGTGAAGAACCCCCGCTCGCGCTACTGCCTCGCGCTCGACACCACCGTTCGCCCCATGAGCATCGGCGAGGAGACCCGGCAGGAGTACCGCTTCATCTGCGACGGCGGCGCGAAGATGACCATGAGCGGCAGCGAGCGGATGTTCTACGACTACCTCGCGGCGGAGGGCTACAGCAAGGCGGCGACGTTCTCGAAGCCCCTCGACCTCGACAACCTGACCCTGACCAAGCTCGTCTTCACCGCTCCGCCCGCCGTGAAGTAGGTCGTTTCCTCCCCGCGAAGATTTCGCGGAACCCGCCTCTCGCCCCGTTGTCCCTTCTCACAGGTATTCGCGTGGTGCTCCCCGAGCGACGGGGAGCGGGCCAGAGGCCCTGCGCGCGGACCGTTCGAATCGTGTTCCTCACAGACCAAGGGAGGTCAGGGCGAACCATGCGTTCCGAAGGCCGACGTGTGCTCAACGTGGTGGCGCGGTGGGAGGAGCAGATCCTCTGGCATCGACAGCTCGAGGCGGGGGAGGGGATCGAGGCCGGCCCCGAGGCGGGCTGCGCGCTCGTGCTGCCGGAGGCGCTGCTCGCGCAGACGCAGGCGCTGGTGGAGCACGAGGCGGGCGGGTGCCTCCTCTCCGTCCCGCCGGGAGGGAGGCTGGTCCTACACGCGAGCGACGAGAGCGGCGCCCCGGCGCGCGTCTTGTCGGGGGGCGAGCGCGCGTCGCTTTCCGACGGAGAGCGGGCCGAGCTCGAGCTCGGTGCGGTGCGCCTGCAGCTCTTCTACGGCGAGCGCCCCGAGAGCGTGCGGCGTCCGGCCGTGGGCTGGGACCTGCGGGCCCATCGCGGGACGCTCGTATCGTTCGGGCTGCACGCGCTGGTGCTGCTGCTCGTGGCGGCCATCCCGCCCGACGGTATGGCGCTGACGACCGGGAGCTTCGCCGTGAACCCGCGCTTCATCCCGCTCCTCACGCTGGCCAAGGAGGACAAGGATCGCCTCCCGGCCTGGCTGCTCAGGGCCACCGAGGGGGGTGGCGGTGGACGCGCGGCCCCCGGGCCGGCCGGACGGATGGGCAAGAAGGACGCACCGCGCACGGGTAAGCGCGCCGCGGTGAAGGGGAGCGACGACCGCTTCCAGCCCGCGGGGGCGATGGACGTGCAGAACACGGGGGCGCTGGCCGCGCTGCGCTCGAGCCGCACGCTCGCGCTGCTCCTCGATCCGACGAAGCGCGCGCTCGGGGACGAGGCGGAGCAGGCGCTCGGCGGGCTCGTCGGCAATCAGGTGGGCGAGGACTACGGCGTGGGCGGGCTCTCCCTGTCGGGACCGGGGCGCGGCGGCGGCTGCGAGGGCGGCGACCCGGCGAAGTGCGGGTTCGTGGGAGTGGGCAAGGGGGACCTCGGGCGCATCGGGCCGCTCAAGGGTCCGGGCTCGGGCGACAAGTGGGGCCCCGGGCACAGGGCGAGTCTTCCTCCGCCCAAGGCCGCGCGCATCCACGTCGGCGGCGGCGAGGTGGTGCACAAGGGCGGCCTGAGCAAGGAGATCATCCGTCGCGTCGTGAAGCAGCACCGGAACGAGATCAGCTTCTGCTACCAGAGGGAGCTCCAGGCCAACCCGCGCCTCGGGGGCCGCCTGGTGGTGCGCTTCGTGATTCAGGGCAACGGGCGCGTGGCCTTCGCGAACGTGGCGGAGAGCGAGCTCCAGAGTCGACCGGTGGAGGGGTGCGTGACGCAGGCGGTGCGGCGCTGGGAGTTTCCGGCTCCGCAGGGCGGAGGGCTCGTGGACGTGACCTATCCCTTCGTGCTGCGCTCGGCCGGACAGCTCGCCGGAGCCGAGTAGCGCGCGGGGCGGCTCGCCGAGCCACCCCCTCGCCGGAATTCGAAGACCCCTTTTCCATCCGCCCGAAATCGGGAGCCCCGGTTCGACCACGCCCCTGAAACCCCACAGCATTTTCGCGATCCGGCGTGGCACGGGAGTTGTTTATCTCCGAGGACGATGCCTGTAGCGCGACGCTTTGTTTTTGCCCTCCTCCTCATCTGTGGACTGGTGGACGCGCAGGCGGCCTGGGCGCGCCAGCCTCTGCCCGAGCCGAACATCGTGCGGCTCACCGACCAGCAGCGCGCGCAGGTGCAGGCCCGCGGACTGCGCGAGGCGGCGCTGGACCCGGCCTTCGTGCAGCAGCACCATCGCAACTACACCTTTCAGATCCCGTTCGAGCGCGTGCGGCCGGCCGTGACCGACGAAGGGCGCGGCGACCGCTCGTGGGCCTGCGCGGCGCTCACGGTTTTTTCCAGCAAGGCGATGGTGCGCCGCAACCAGGCGCCCGAGCCGCTCTCGGTGGCCTTTCTCACCTATCAGCTGCTGCACCGACGGGCGAGCGGGATCCTCTCCGACGCCATGGCGGTGGACGGGCGGATCAACCTGGGCTTCGTGTCGAGGAACCTGGAGGTGGGGGGTGGGACCTTCGGCGACGCGAGCCGGCTCATCAAGGCCGCGGGGATCGTGCCGGCGCGGGCCATGCCCCTCACGGTGGACGGCCGCACGAACGCGACGGACGGGCACCTCGGCATCCTGCACGACCGGATCGGGCGCGTGCTGGTGCGGGCGGTGCTGGAGCTCGAGGCGATCAACGAACGGATGCCCGGCGCCGACGACGCGACCAAGGCCGCGCGCACGGCCGAGAAGAAGCGCGTGAGCGTGCAGGCGCTCCGCGCCGTGGACGGCGTGCTGGACACCGTGCTCGGGCGTCCTCCGGCGCGGTTTGCGGTGGGTGGGCAGCTGCACACGCCCCAGAGCTACGCCCGCGAGGTGCTGGGGCTCGCGGACGACGACTTCGAGTACGTCTCGCTCTCGTGCGACACGACCCGTCGCGCGGGGCGTCCGTACCGGCTCGGCAAGCAGCCGATCTACAACGTCACGATGGAGACGCTCGAGGAGCTGATGAAGGCCACGCTGCATACCGGGCAGGCGGTCTACCTCATGGCGAACCTGGACGGCGGCTCTCCCGCGCGCGTGGCCGACGGAGAAGGGACCCCGCGCGCGGCTCGCGGCATCCTGAGCCCGGGGGCCTTTCGCTACGATCGGATCGTCCCGGTGCCCCCCTTTGCCGCCGAGGACGAGCGGCGCGCCGGCGTGCTGCCGGCGAGGCGGGCTGTGGCCATCACCGGCTACGACCTGGAGCCGGGCGGCCCTCGCGTGCGCAAGTGGAAGGCGGTCGCCGGGCTCGGCCCCGCGGTCGGGGACGAGGGTGTGTTTCACCTCTATCGCGACTTCCTCGCGCGCTACGGCGGGCGCGTGGCCGTGCCGCGGGCGGTGGTGCCCGACCGGCTGCTCGCCGAGTGGAACGCCGCGGCGGCGCCCAACCCTGGACCCGCGCGTCCCGCGGAGGCGTGGAGCGCGGAAGAGCGCTCGCAGCTCGTGCTGCGGCTTCTGGACGGCACGGTCACGGTGCGCACTGCCGCCGAGGTCACGGGCCTCGAGGTGGGCGTGATCGATGGATGGCTCGCGGCGGGTCGCGCTGCCGTACGCGCGGCTCTCGAACGCCTCCCCGGGGTGCCTCCGGCGCAGGGGGTGCGGCGATGACGCGCGCCACGCTCCGGCTCCTTCCCTTTCTGCTCCTCGGCTTCGTCGCGCTGCCCGCGCTCGCACGCGAGCCGGCCGCGCCCGCCATCCCCGAGAACGACGCGGCGCGCGCGGCGCTCCCCGCGGCGGCGAAGGAGCGCCTGATCCAGCGCTACGGCCTGAAGCCCGTGGCGCTGCGGCGCGAGTTCGTGGCCCAGCACCGGACAGCCTACGGGTGCGAGATCCCGCTCGAGCGCCGGCCGCACGTCGTCGGAGATCAGCAGCAGAGCGGGCGGTGCTGGCTCTTCGCGATGGAGCACGTGCTGCGGAGCAAGGTGGCCGCGCGGGGCGGGGAACCCCCCCCGGCGCTCAGCCCGTCGTTCCTCAACTACTACGCGCTCCGGTCCAAGGGGCGTCGGATGCTCGCGCGAGTCGCCGTGCGCGAGGGACACCCGGACCTCGGGTACGCCGCGGAGAACCTCGGCGAGGGGGGCTGGTACCCGTTGGCCGTGGACCTCGTGCGCAAGTACGGGCTCGTCCCCGAGCAGGCCATGCCGACCACGCGCGACGGGGAGCGGTCGGGGGTGGACTCCGGCGTCGTGCTGCTCCAGCTCAAGCGGATCATCTCCGCGGCCTACCGCGACGTGGCGGCGATCAACGGGAGCGACCGCGCCGACAAGTCGCGCGCGCGGCTCGCGGTGCTGCGCGAGTACGAGGCACGCATCGACGAGTTCCTCCGCACGACCATCGGCGTCCCGCCCGAGGAGTTCGTCTACAAGGGACGCCGCTACACGCCGCAAAGCTTCGTGAGCCAGGGGCTCGGGCTCGGCCCGCAGGACCTGGACTACGTCATGCTCTCGAGCAATCCCGCGCTGGAGCAGGGGGCGCGTTACCGGTACACCGTCGCCGAAGGTGCGACGCAGTTCGACGTCTGCAACGTGGCGGAGAACGTCGTGCGGGACGCCATGGTGGCCACGCTCCGTCGGGGTGAGGCGATCTGTTTTTCGGCCAACGTGAGCCCCGGCAACCCGCACGTGGTGCCCGACAAGAACGTGCCGCGTGGGGCGCTCGGGATCCTGAGCCTCGAGGCCTTCCGTTACGCCCCCTACGTGCCCGAGGCGCCGCTGGCGAGGGCCGAGCGGATGCGGGCGGGCTTCGCCCCGGTGAACCACGCCATGGTGATCACCGGCTATGACCCGGGGGCCGAGCCGGGGAGCGTGCGCAAGTGGAAGGTGGACAACAGCTGGGGCGCCGACGCCGGCGACCAGGGGCACTTCCACATGTACGACGACTTCTTTCGCGAGTACGGCGGGACCGTTGCGGTGCCGCGCGCGATGCTCCCCGAGGCGGTCCTGGCGCAGCTCATGGCCGAGCCGCCGCGCAACGACCAGCCCGTGCGGGCCTGGACCCCGGAGCTGAAGGAGAAGGTGGCCGTGCGCCTCGCGACCGAGGAACTCACCCTCTCCGACGCGATCCGCAAGTACCGCCTCCCGCGCGCCACGCTGCTCGGCTGGAAGCAGGCGGCCCTCGAGGCGCTGACCCAGGCCCTGCGCCCCGGCGCCCCTCCCGCCCCGGTTCGCCCCGCGCCCCTCGCCGCGCGGCGGTAGGGACACCCCCTGGCCGCGGGAATGCTCGGCCGGGCGAAGGGGTTCTCACCGCGGGACGAGCGTGCTAGAAAGCGCCCGCCCCGGGGCCCCGCATCGTGAGGGGTCCCAAGGGCCCGACACGGAATAGGCCGATCGGGTTGTGGTGGTCGAGGCGCGCGGCCAGCGAGGCGCGAGGAGGGCGCCTACCCGTCGGTAAGCAACCGACGAGCAACGACGCTGGCCGCGATGGATCGGCCGCCACAATGAGCGGATTATTCCGTGTCGGGCCCTTAACGATTCAAAGAGATTGCGGCCCCTGCACCGGACGGATGCGTCGCCCGGCGAGCGGGCTGCGCGTGAGCTCGCGGTCGAGGATCTACGCATGCATTCCGAGGTTCGCGTCATTAACGAGATGGTGATGGCCGAGAGCGCCTTCGTGGAGCGCCTCGGCAGCGAGGTGGCCAAGGTCATCGTCGGGCAGAAGCACATGGTGGAGCGGATCCTGATCGGGCTGCTCACCGGCGGGCACGTGCTGCTCGAGGGGGTGCCGGGGCTGGCGAAGACCCTGGCCGTCAAGACCGTGAGCGACACGCTGCAGTTCGCTTTCTCGCGCGTGCAGTTCACCCCCGACCTGCTGCCGGCCGACATCATCGGCACGATCATCTACAACCCGCACAGCGGGCAGTTCTCGGCCAAGCAGGGGCCGATCTTCGCCAACCTCGTGCTGGCCGACGAGATCAACCGCGCGCCGGCCAAGGTGCAGAGCGCGCTCCTCGAGGCGATGCAGGAGCGGCAGGTCACGATCGGCGACACGACCTATCCGCTCCCGTCCCCCTTCATGGTCATGGCCACGCAGAACCCGATCGAGCACGAGGGGACCTATCCCCTCCCCGAGGCGCAGCTCGACCGCTTCATGCTGATGATCAAGGTCAGCTACCCGACCCGCGAGGAGGAGCGCCTGATCATGGACCGCATGACCTCGGGGGTGAATCCGACGGCCGACAAGGTCATCGGGCCCGAGGAGCTCGTGCGGGCGCGCGGGGTCGTGAACCAGGTCTACGTGGACGAGAAGGTGCGCGACTACATCGTGGACGTGGTTTCGGCCACGCGCTGGCCGGAGAAGCACGGCCTGAAGGGGCTGGCGGACTTCATCGAGTACGGCGCGAGCCCGCGGGCCTCGATCTACCTGAACCTGGCCGCGCGGGCCCACGCGTTCATCAAGCGGCGCGGCTTCGTCACCCCCGAGGACGTGAAGGCGGTGGGCCCGGACGTGCTCCGGCACCGCGTGATCCTGACCTACGAGGCGGAGGCCGAGGAGATCACCACCGAGGACCTGATTCGCAAGCTCTTCGAGCAGATCGAAGTGCCCTAGCGGCCCTAACCCGGAGCGCGCGCTTCGAGGGGACGAGCGGTGTTCGCCCGCGAGCTGATCAAGAAGATCCGGCGTATCGAGATCTACACCAACCGGCTGGTCAACGATCAGCTCGCCGGGCACTACCACAGCGTCTTCAAGGGGCGCGGGATGGCCTTCGAGGAGGTGCGTCAGTACCAGCCGGGCGACGACATCCGCCTCATCGACTGGAACGTCTCGGCGCGCATGAACGACGTCTTCGTCAAGCTCTTCGTCGAGGAGCGCGAGCTGACGGTCATGTTGCTCGTGGACATGAGCGCCTCGGGGCTCTTCGGCACGCACAGCCAGACCAAGCGCGAGATTGCCGCCGAGATGGCGGCCGTCGTGGCCTTCTCGGCGATCAAGAACAACGACCGCGTGGGGCTCATCGTCTTCACCGACCGGGTGGAGAAGTTCGTACCGCCCAAGAAGGGCAAGAAGCACGTCCTGCGGGTGGTGAGCGAGATCCTGACCTTTCGCCCCGAGAGCCGTCGCACCGATGTGGCCTGCGGGCTCGAGTTTCTCGGCCGCGTCACCAAGCGCAAGAGCGTGGCGTTCCTCTTGACGGACTTTCTCGGGGAGGCGCCCGAGGGGACGCTCGACCCGCGGAGCTACGGGCTGCCGCGCCGGCTCGAGCACGCGCTGAAGGTGGTGCGGCGCAAGCACGACCTGATCCCGGTCACGATCACCGATCCGCTCGAGGAGGCGCTACCGGCGCTCGGGATCGTGGAGCTCCTCGACTTCGAGACCGGGGAGCAGCTCTCCTTCGACGCCGCCGGGCCCGAGGGGGCGGCCTTCGCCCAGCTCGTGCGCCGCGCGAAGGAGGTGCGAGAGGCCTTCTTCCGCAAGCTGAAGATCGACTTCATCAATCTGCGGACGGACGAACCCTACGTCGAGGCGCTGGTGCAGTTCTTCCGGGCGCGCGAAAAGCGGCTGGCGCACGGATGAGGAGCTACGGCGCATACGGGCTCCTGCTCGTCGGCCTCGCCCTCTCGCGTGGGGCTTTGGCCGGGGTCGATGGAGGGGCGGCGTCCAGCCAGCCCACGAGCGCGCCGACGAACGACCCCGCGGGCGCGCCGACGAGCGAACCCACGAGCGAGCCCGCGTCGCAGCCGGCGGGTGACGCGGGGGTGGTCCTGCCCGCCTGGGCGCCGAAGCTCACCGCCCGCGTCGAACCCGCGGTGGTGCGGCTCGGCGACCCGGTGCGCGTGACGATCGTCGTGCGCCAGCCGAAGGGGGTGACGGTCACGCTCCCTCTGCGCCTCGAGCTCGGGGACTTCACCGAGCTCTCGCGCAAGGAGACCCAGCGCGAGCTTCCGCCGTCGGGGGGGCTCCCCGAGGTGGAGCAGACCTTCGCGCTCGAGGTGGCGGCCTACAACCTCGGGGAGGTGACGCTGCCGCCCATCGAGGTGAACGCGCTCGGCCCAAAGGGGGAGATCCTCTCGCTCAAGACGGAGGCGCTGCCGATCCGCGTGCGGAGCGGGATGGGCAACGAGCCGAACCCCAAGCTGAAGGGGCTCGAGCCGCCGGTGCAGGTCTTCCAGCGCAACTGGTGGCTCATCGGGGGCCTCATCGCCCTCGGCGCGGCGCTGGTCGTGGCGCTCCTGACGCTGCTCGTGGCGCGCTACGTGCGCGCGCGGAGGGAGAGGCACAGGCCCCCGCCGCCGCCCATCCCCGCCGAGCGGACGGCGCTGGCGGCCCTCGCCGCGCTGGACGTGGAGGCCTACCTCGCCCGCGACGCGCACAAGGAGCTCTACCTGCGCTTCTCCGAGATCCTGCGCGCGTACGTCGGCGCGCGGTGGGGCTTCGACGCGCTGGAGATGACCACCACCGAGATCGCCGAGTGGCTCGCCCGGCGGCGCGTCAAGAGCGGCACCGAGCAGAAGCTCCTCTCCTACTTCACCGAGTGCGATCTGGTGAAGTTCGCCAAGCACCGCCCCGAGGTCGAGGTGGCCCGCGCCGCGAAGGCCGAGGCCGAGACGATCGTGCGCGAGACGACCCCCGTGATGGCTAGCCCGCCCGAGGCCCCGCATGCCCCCCAGTAGCGCAGCGGCTCCACCCCCCGCCGCGGCGAGGTCCGCGGTGCGACGGCGCTCGGCCGGGCCCGTGGGCCTGCTCGCGTTGGTGGGCCTCCCGGTGGCGGGGTACCTCGTCTGGGATCTCGCGAACGCCGGTCAGGTGGCCTTCAAGTACCCGCTCGTGCTCCTCGGCCTCCTCGCGCTGCCGCTCCTCTATCTCGCCGAGTTCGTCTGGAAGAGCCGCGGACGCGCCGCGCTCGCGTACTCCAGCACGGCGGCGCTCTCGCGGCTCCGGCAGGGGTTCTTCGCCCGGCTCGTGGCCTTGCCGCAGGTGCTGCGCCTCGTGGCCGTGGCGCTCCTCGTCGTCGCGTGCGCGCGGCCGCAGACGCGGGACCGCGGCGGGCGCGTCGAGGTGCAAGGGATCGACATCGTGGTGGCGCTCGATCTGTCGAAGAGCATGGAGGCCACGGACCTGGTGCCGAATCGTCTCGAGGCGGCGAAGAAGGTGCTCGACGACTTCATCCTGCGGCGGCGCGGGGACCGCATGGGGCTCGTGATCTTCGGGCGCGAGGCCTTCACGCACTGCCCACTCACCCTCGACTACGGCGTGCTGCGCGAGCTCCTCGGCGACCTGCACTTCGACCTGATCGACGGCTCGGCCACGGCCATCGGCAACGCGCTCGGGGTGGGGCTCGCGCGCCTTCGGGCGAGCGACGCCAAGAGCAAGGTAATCATCCTGCTCACCGACGGAGACAGCAACGCCGGCAACGTGGCGCCGAGCCAGGCCGCGCGCTACGCCCAGGCCATGAAGGTGAAGGTCTTCACCATCCTGATGGGGGCGCAAGGGGAGCAGGTGGTGCGCGACGCCTTCGGGCGGGCGGTGCAGGGGGGGCGCCAGTTCCCGGTCAACCCGAAGCTCCTCGAGGAGATCGCCGCGCAGACGGGAGGGAAGGCCTACCTTGCCACCGACCGGCAGGGGCTCGAGGAGAAGTTCGAGCAGATCCTGCGCGAGCTGGACAAGAGCACGCGCCGGGAGGTGGCCGCGGTCTACGCCGACGCGCACCGCCCCTTCGCCGCGACGGGCCTCGGGCTGCTCCTGCTCGAGGCGCTGCTCGTGCTCACGCGCCTGCGGCGCTTTCCCTGAGGCCCCATGCGCTTCGCGAACCCCGAGCTGCTCTGGCTTCTCGCGCTTCTGCCCGCCCTCATCGTGGGGCTCGCGCTCCGCTACGGCTGGCGGCGGCGGACGCTGGCGAGCCTGGGGAACCTGGCCCAGGTGGCGCGGCTCGCGGCCTCGGTCAGCCCCGGACGGAGGCTCGCGAAGGCGATCCTGCTGGTCCTCGGCCTGGGGCTGGTCATCCTGACGCTCGCGCGGCCGCAGGCGGGGGAGCGCACGAGCCTGGCGCCGGCGGTCGGCATCGACCTCGTGGTGGCGCTCGACTTCTCGAAGAGCATGCTGGCGCGCGACGCCTATCCGAGCCGCATCGAGCGCGCGAAGGCCGAGCTCGTGCGCCTCATCGACGGGCTGAAGGGGGACCGCCTCGGGCTCGTGGCCTTCGCCGGGGAGACGCTGAGCTACCCGCTGACCACCGACTACGCCGCGGCCAAGCTCTTCTGGCGGGACATGACCCCGCTCGACATGCCGGTGGGCGGGACGGCGATAGGCAAGGCCATCGTGGCCGGCACGCGCCTGCTCACCGCGGTGCGGGGCAAGGGGCCGCCGCGCTCGCAGGTGATCCTGCTCCTCACCGACGGAGAGGACCACGAGAGCGAGCCGCTCGAGGCCGCGAAGGAGGCGGGCCGCCTCGGGATCCGAGTCTATACGGTGGGGATCGGGTCCCGCTCGGGGGAGCCGATCCCGCAGCTCAACGAGGACGGGACGATCTCGGGCTACCTGCAAGGGCCGGGGGGGCGCCCCGTGACCTCGCGGCTCGAGGACCGGACGCTCGCCGAGGTGGCCAAGCACACGCGCGGGCGGTACATCGAGATGGACCCGCGGCACTTCGCGGTGGAGCCGATTCTCGCCGAGCTGGAGAAGCTGACCCGCTCGGAGATCAAGTCCCGGCTGGTGAAGCACTACGACGAGGTGTATCCGTGGTTCCTCTTCCCCGCGCTGCTCTGCCTGATTCTGGAGCTCCTGCTCTCGGACCGCCGCCGGCGCGTTACGGCCCCCGAGGTGCACGCATGAAGGCGCGACCGTCGCTCTCGACCCGTGCGAGGGTCCTGCTTCTCGCCTGTGTACCGTGGCTCGCGGCGTGGGAGCCCTTCCGCACCACCAACTCTGCCGTGGAGGAGGGGAACGCGCAGCTCGGCGCCGGGAAGGCCAAGGAGGCGCTCGAGCAGTACGGCCAGGCCGCGCGCCAGCTGCCCGACGAGGCGGGGGTGCACTACAACCGGGGCCTCGCCCTCTACCAGCTCGGCCGACACGAGGAGGCGCGGCAAGCGCTGACGCAGGGAGCGGCGACGGGGAACGTGGACCTGAGGGCGAGGAGCTTCTACGGCCTCGGCAACGCGCTCTTCCAGCTGAAGAAGTACAAGGAGGCGGTGGAGGCCTACCGGCGGACGCTGGCCCTGCGGCCCCGGCACGACGCCGCCAAGTGGAACCTGGAGCTCGCGCTCCGGCGGATCCAGGACGAGAAGAAGAAGGAAGAGCAGAAGAAGAAGGACGAGGAGAAGAAGAAGCAGGACCAGAAAAAGCCAGAAGACCAGAAAAAGCAACAAGACCAGCAAGACAAGCAAAAGCAGCAAGGCAAGGACCAGGACCCGCAGAAGCAGCAGAAGCCCGAACCGAAGAAGGATCAGCCCGACGGCAAGAAGCCGGAGCCGAAGAAGGAACCGCCGAAGGAGCGGCCCCAGCCGAAGCCGCAGGGGGGCGGCAAGGGCGAGCCCAAGAAGCCCGAGGGGCAGCCGGAGGTGGATCGCGTGCTGGATGCCCTCGACCGCTCGGACAAGAAGCTGCAGCGGAATCGGGCGCGCATGATGCTCCCGCCGAACTACCGCCGCCCCGAGAAGGACTGGTAAGGGCTCGTGATAGAACAAGTCAAGCGATTGAGGTTGTCGAGGCGCCCGGATGGCAAGGCGCGCCGACGAAGTCGTACTGGTCGGTACTTCGAGGAGGCGCAACGCCGGCAGTCGGGATGGATCGGCGACGTCAGCGTTCGAGTTGTGCTGTCACGAGCCCTACACATGGTCAACTGGGCCGCGATCCATCCCGCCGGGCTGCGTTGGGCGCTGCGGTGTCTGCCCACCCTGCTGCTCGTCCTCTCGGCCTTCTGGCCGCTCCTCGCGCAGGCGCAGCACAGCGTGCGGCTGGAGGTGGACAAGCACCTCGTGCAGGTGGGGGAGGTGGTGCAGGTGACGGTGGAGCTGAGCGTGACGGGGCGCGGAGGCTACGACCGCTACTTCCCGCCGCAGCTGCAGGGGTTCCGCGAGGCGGGGGGCGGGATGACCTCGCAGAACGTGGAGATCATCAACTGGCAGGTGCGGCGGCGCGAGACGCACGTCTACAACGTGATGCCGCTGCGCGAGGGGAAGCTGACCATCGGGCCCGCGGCGGTGCAGGTGGGTGGGCGCACCTTCCGCTCGGCGACGGTCACGCTGGACGTGCGCAAGGGGAAGCTCCCTGGGGGGGCGCAGGCGCCGGGCCAGGCCCCGCTTGCGGGGGGCCCCGCGGCTCCCGCGGCACCGGGGGCGCGCGAGCTCGAGACGCTCTTTCTGCACGGAGGCGCGGCGCCGAAGAAGGTCTACGTCGGGCAACAGGTCGTGGCCGAGTGGCGGCTCTTCACCCAGACCGACGTGCTCGGCTTTCAGTCCACCAAGCAGCCCACGACGGACGGTTTCTGGGTCGAGGACCTCGAGTCCCCGCAGCGGCTGCAGTTCGAGCGCACGGAGGTGGCCGGGCGCGTGTACTACGCCGCGCTCCTCGGTCGGAAGGCGCTCTTTCCGCAGCGCGCGGGCAAGTTGATCGTGGGGCCGATGGCGGCGCAGGTGCGGACGCTGAACGACTTCACCTCCTCGGCCTCGGAGCGGCAGAGCCCGGAGCTGACCGTGGAGGTGCTGCCGCTGCCGACGGCGAATCAGCCCCCCGGCTTCTCGAACCAGAACGTGGGGCAGTACGAGCTCTCGGCCTCCCTCGATCGCGAGAGCGTCAAAGGGGGCGACGCGGTCACGCTGAAGCTGGTGATCCGCGGGCGGGGGAACCTGCGCCAGCTCAAGGTGCCGGTCCTACCCGCGGTGGACGGCTTCAAGGTCTACGAACCCAAGGTGAGCGAACGGCTCGAGCTGTCGGGGGGCGTGTCGGGAGAGAAGCTCGTCGAGTATCTGCTCCTGCCCACGCGCGCCGGTCGTCTGCGGTTGCCCGCGCTGAGCCTGCCCTACTTCGACCCGGAGGCGGGGAAGTACCGCACGGCGCAGGCGGCGGGGCTCACGCTCACGGTGACGGGGCAGGTGGAGAAGGACGGGCCCACCCGAGGCCGCGCGGAGCGGAACGTGCTCGAACGGGACATCCGTCCGCCGCGCCCGCCGCGCCCGATCGCGCACGAGACCCCCTTCTCGCCGCTCAAGGGGATCACCCCCTGGCTCGTGCTCTTTCCCGCGGCGCTCTTCTTCGGCCTGACGGGGGGCGCACGCCTCAAGGCCCGCCTGAGCCGGCCCTCGGCCGCGGCGACCCACCGCGCGGTGACGCGCCGGGTGCGCGAGCACCTGGAACGCGCCGTCGCGCTCGAGACGAGCGGGGAGCGCGGTGCCTTTTTCGGCGAGCTCGCGGCGGCGTTGAAGGAGCAGCTCCGGCTCTTTCTCGGTCAGGCAGTGGAGGGGCTCACGCGCGACGAGCTCGGTCAGGTGCTGGAGGGGGCCGGGCTCGACGCGGCGCTCGCGCGCGGAGTGCTCGAGGAGCTCGACAACTGCGACTTCGGGCGCTTTGCCCCCTCGGCGGCCTCGGGGCCGGCGCTCTCGGAGGCGGTGGCCCGCACGCGGCGACTCGTCTCGGAGCTGGCGCGGGCCCTACGGCGGAGGGGGGCCTGATGCCGCGCCGATCCTGGCCCATCGCGCTCTTGCTCGGGCTCTGCCTCTTCGGAGCGGACCCCGTGCCCGCGCGGGCGGAGACGGTGCAGGAGGCCTACGGTGCCGCGCTCGCGCACTTCTACGCCGGACGCTACCCGGCGGCGGTGCAGGGGCTCGAACGGCTCGTCGCGGTGCCCGTGCACCACGCGGACCTCTTCTACAACCTCGGCGTGGCCTACTACCGCCTCGGGAAGCTCGGCTCGGCGGTCTACTACTTCGAGCGTACCCTGGCCCTCGACCCCGCGGCGGAGGACGCGCGGCACAACCTCGCTACGGCGCAGGCCCAGGCGCAGGCCCGGGTGAAGGACGTCCTCCGGGGCGTGGCCAGCGAGACGGGCTGGGAGCGCGCGGTGAAGCTCCTCTCGCTGCGTGGCTGGACGGTCGGCTTCGTCGGTCTCTGGTGGCTCCTCTTCGGCCTCTTCGCGCTGCTCGGCCGGCTCCCCCCCGGGGCCGCGCGCGCCGGGACCGTGGCGGTGACGAGCTTCGTGGCCCTGCTCCTCCTCGGAACCGCGGTGCTCGGCGGCGGGAGACTCCACACCGCCCGGAGCGTGCGGCACGCCGTGGTGCTGCCGGATCAGGTGTCCGTGCGCGAGGGACCCGCGCCGGGCACGCGTAACCTCTTCAGCCTGCACGCCGGGCTCAAGGTGCGCTTTCTCGTCGAGGAGGGCGGCTTCGTGCAGATCCGCCTGGCCAACGGCCTCGAGGGGTGGGTGGCGCGCGGCGAGCTGGGCTTATTGTAGACCGCTACCTCGATCTTCATAGGAGACCTCTCGATGCCGACCCTCGCGCTGCCCGAAGTGACCCTGGCCTACGACGACCGCGGCACGGGCGATCCGGCGCTCGTACTGATCCACGGACTGGCGTGCGATCGCTCGTACCTCGCGCCGCAGGCCGAGCGCTTCGTCGGGCGGCACCGCGTGGTGAGCGTGGACCTTCGCGGCCACGGCGAGAGCTCCGCCGCCGCGAGCTACCGCATCCGGGACTTCGGCGACGACGTGCTGCGCCTCCTCGACGCGCTCGAGCTTCCGCGCGTCGTGGTCGCGGGACACAGCATGGGCGGCCTGGTGGCGCTCGAGGTGGCGGCGCGCGATCCGGAGCGGGTCGTGGGCGCCGCGCTGCTGGATTCGCCGATCCTTCTCGGCGCGGAGACGGGCCCCATCTTCAAGGAGCTCCTCGCGGCGCTCGCCGGGCCGAACTACGTCGAGGTCTTTCGCGCCTTCAACGCGCAGTGCTTCTTTCCGTACGAGGACGCGGCTCGTCGGGAGCGCCTCCTGAACGAGATGTGCAGTGTCCCGCGCGAGGTGGTGCTGCCGGCGCTCGAGGCGATCGTCACCTACGACAGCGCGGCAGCCTGCGCGCGCATCTCGGCCCCGCTGCTCTACCTGCGGGGGCTGAACGCCGTCTCAGAGGCGCTCTGGCACGAGCACGTACCCCACGGGCTCTGGGGTCAGCCGACCGGGGCGGGGCACTTCCACCAGCTCGAGGTCCCCGACCAGGTGAACGCGATGCTGGACCGCTTCCTCGCGCTGGCGCTCCGCTCCTGACGGTGGGCCCGGGTGTGGCTGCGAAACGGGTCGACCGCTTGCGTCGCGCCGCACGGCTGCTCGGGGTGCTCCTCGCCGCGGCTGCCGCGAAGGGCTGCAGCGGTCCGGGGAGCGCGTCCTCCGACGGGGGAGCGGACGGACGTCCGGCCTCGGTCGACGCCCGGGTCGGTTTCGACCTGGCCCCACCCGACGGCGCATCGGCTTCCGCCTGCCCGCGCTTCGATCCCGGCCGGGTGAGCGGAACCGTCGGCGCGGCGCAGCTCACCGAGGCGTCAGGGCTGGTGGCGAGCCGCCGCACGCCGGGGCTGCTCTGGCTCCACAACGACTCGGGGGACGGACCGAACCTCTACGCCGTCAGCGCGAGCGGCGTGCACCAGGGCACCTTCGCGCTCGAGGGGGCGACGGCGGTGGACTGGGAGGATCTCGCCGCGGGGCCGGGACCGGAGGCGGGGCGCTCGTACCTCTACGTCGGGGACATCGGCGACAACGCGGAGGCGCGCGAGCACGTCGTGGTCTATCGCGTGGCCGAGCCCGAGGTGAAGGTGGGGACGATCCCCGAGGTGACGACGCTCGGCGGCGTCGAGCGCTTCGAGTTCACCTATCCGGCCGGCAAGGCCACGAACGCGGAGAGCCTGTTCGTGGATCCGGGGAGCGGCGACCTCTACGTGCTGGCCAAGCGCAGCCAGGGGCCTTCGCCGCTCTACCGGGCCAGGGCGCCCCTGTCGGCCGGGACGCGCCGCGAGCTAGAGCAGGTGGCGGAGGTGGACCTCGCCGCGCTCGGCGGGGACGCGCTCGCCACCGGGGCCGACCTCTCTCCGTCGGGGGAGGAGCTGCTCGTGCGGAGCTACACGCGGCTCTGGCTCTTTCGCCGGGCCAAGGGGCGGAGCGTGGCCGAGGCGCTCGCGAGCCCGCCCTGCGCGGTCCCCGTGCTCCGCGAACTCCAGGGGGAGGCCGTGGGCTTCGCCGCGGACGGGCAGGGCTACTTCACCGTGAGCGAGGGCGCCGCGCCGGAGCTCCACTTCCACGCGCGGCAGCGCTAGGGCAGGGGCGTGATCCACGATAGTCGGTCATGTGCCTCTAGAGCGCCGACCGGCTTGACCTCGGTCGTGAAATCGCCGATCTGCGTCGCATCGCTGCGTTGCTCCTCGGTCACATATTCCCGATATGCTCCCTCGTCGCGCCTTGCGCTGCTCGCACCTCGACGATTTCACTCGGTCGGCCAAACTGATCGGCGCTCTCGGCAGCCCCACCTCGCCGGAGGCGGTCGCGAGCGCGGCCGAGGGGGCAGCCCGCTCCCCGGCTGTTTCTTCTGCCCCGCGCCCGTGCGTTTCCCACCCCACCCCGTCGCCTCCCGCAGAGGCAACGGGAGCTGCTTCGCCGAATCCGCCGACGTACGTGTGCCCGAAGTCCGGTCATCTCCCGAGGAGGACTTGCGTTTGCATGCCATCATGAATAAGGCCAATACCAGCGAAGCGCCGGTCTGAGGTCAATCGATCTCCTTGCACGAACACACAAACACAACAACAGCCACCCCCTCCCCGCCGCACCGACCCACCCCGGCCCTCCGCGTGCGCCCACTGCCGCCCGCGCTCGTGCCCCTAAGTCGGGGCCCGTCGTGGTCGGCGCTCTCCGGCAACCGGTCGGTCAGAAGCGCGCGGTCACGTCCAGGGCGGGTGAATGCGTGATCCCCGCGCCACGGGCGTTCGTGGGGGGCCGCGTCTGGCTATTGCGCACGTCGCGCGGGAGATAGAGCCCGAGCAGGTAGGTGGCCGAGAAGCGCCACCGGGGGCTCATCCTGTAGACCACCCCGGCCGTGACCTTGACGTAGGAGTTCGACGGATTGTCGAGGGTGAAGGTCTCGTCAGGGATGGGCGAGGCGTCGAAACCGAGGCCGGCGAGCAGGTCCAGCGCGGGCAGGCGCTTGAAGGGGCGCACGTCGATCCCCCCCGAGACTTGATAGCTGAGCTTGTACTTCTTGTCGCGCGTGAGCGAGGCCTCGGTCATCGGCTCCTTGCCGACGGCGGTCGGGTTGTAGATCGGACGGAGCACCTGCTTGTCGTAGAGCTGGTAGAGCCAGAAGCGCGCCTCGACGCCGAGCTCGACGCGCCGCCCGAGCCGGAAGTGCAGGCCGGCCTGCAGGTTGTGCGGGATGGGCATCTCGATCACCAGCCGCTCGGGTAGCTTGTACCCCACGGAGGTCACGAGACGCTGGAAGGTCTCCTGGTCCTTCACGTTCTTTCCGAGAGCCTTGAATTCTACGTTTCCTTCAAATGTTGCACTCTTCGCGCCGGCGTACCCGAGCCCGATGGAGAGCCACGGCCACGGTGAGACGAGCGCCGAGAGATTCCAGCCCACGCCGTGGTCCACGCCGGAGAAGTCCATGCGCAGGTCGCCGAGGAGCTGCTGGGCCAGGACGGCGAGGCCTTCGGGGCGGCTCCCCTGGGGGGTCAGCGCGTCCGCGAAGCTCAGCTTCTGGGACATCGAGAGCGTGAGGTAGTTGTAGGAGAGCGCGCCGCCGAGGGCGAGGTAGCGGTTGACGCGCCAGCCGACGGCCAGGGTGGGCGCGATGGAGAGAAAGACGCCGCCGACGATCATGTACGCGGTAGGCGCGCTCTCGGGCATCTCGGCGCCGTAGAGGTTCGGCGAGTAGAGGGCGAGCGCCACCACCACGTCCTTGCCGCGGCGCCCGAGGAAGCCGAGGTCGGTGCTGGCCGCCAGGTAGGGGAGCAGGCCGAAGTAGCGCTCGGGCGAGATCTTCGCCGCGTAGTAGCCCTCGCCGTCGATGGGCCACGGGCAGGGGGCGGCTCCCGGCTCGCCGCACCCGCTCGGGTTGATCTCCGGGTAGCGCTGGGGGTCGAGCGCCTTGACGCGGAAGCTGTGACTCACGAAGGTCGGGGCGAAGAAGGCGTAGACCTGCCTGTCCGGTTGATCCGCGAGGCCCGCCGGGTTGTGGAAGACCGCGCTCAGGTCGTCGGGACAGCCGATCACCGCCTGCATCCCCCCGCGTCGCGTGCCGAAGGTCGTGACGGTGAAGCCGCCGGCGCGCGCGCTCGACGCGGACAGGCCGCAGCCGAGGAGGATTAGAGCCGCGACGACCCGCGGGGATGCGGTGCGGCGGTCGAGACGATCGGGGGAGGCAGCTAGCGGGCGGTGCAGAGCTCGGGTCGAGGGAGCGCGCGTCATCGCTCCATCGTATCACCGCGCGCGTGCTACTACGCCTTGGGCGGACACGTCCCGCCCTTCGGGATGCAGACGTTCCCGAAGGCGCCGCCGCTGAAGATCGGCACGCAGTCGTAGCCCGTGGGGCAGGGGTTCTGCTTCGAGCAGCTCCGGCTGCAGATGGTCTGTCCCCCCGGCAGAGGCAAGCACTTCGCCCCGGTGCCCGTGCACTCGGGCTTCTGCGCGTTGCAGTAGTCGCAGAGCTGCCCGGCGCTCTTGCCGCAGAGCTGCCCGTCGGTCCCCGCGGGGAGGATGCAGTTCGCCTGCTCGCAGCACTTGGGCTCGAAGTAGACGTTGTAGCAGGCGCACGGCGTGTTCGGCCGCTTGCCGTCGGAGCG
>JADLHG010000002.1 GCA_020848905.1 Deltaproteobacteria bacterium | reverse complement strand
TGAAGGACGTGGAGCGGCTGGGCTACGCCGCGCTGCCGGTCTGCATCGCCAAGACCCAGAACTCGCTCTCCGACGATCCGACGCGCCTCGGCCGCCCCGAGGACTTCGACATCACCGTGCGCAACGTGCTCATCAACGCGGGCGCCGGTTTTCTCGTGGTCATGACGGGGGACATCCTGCGCATGCCCGGCCTCCCCGAGGTGCCCAACGCCGAAGGGATCGACCTCGTGGACGGGCAGATCCGCGGCCTGCGGTGAGCGCCGGCTGGAAGTGACGGCCAGCGAGGCTGATCGCTGACGCAGACCCTTCCTGCGACCACCCCCGCCGTCGTATCATCGAGGCGTTTGAACGCGCATTCTACCCATCGCCGCGGCCGCAGCCTGAGGGGTCTCTCCGAGGCGGTGCGCACCCTGCACGCGGACCGCGCCGGAGCCCTGGACACCCTCACGAGCCTGCTGGTCGAGCACGGGCTAGTGGACCGCGCCGTGGCCTACTCCGTGGGCCGTTCGCACGAGACCTTTCAGCTGACGGACCTGGGACAGACCGCCTTTGGACCCGAGATGCCCGAGCGGTTCGCCGCCTTCATCGGCGGACAGGACGTCCGCTGGGGCTACTTCAACCCCGCGCGTCCCGAGCCCGCGCAGCGAAACCGCGCGGTGTGCATCTCGGCGACCTGGATCCAGCGCCCGCTCGAGCAGCGCCGACGAAGGAACGGACGGTGGGGGGTCACGCGAGAAGACCTCCCCGCACTGGCGAGCGGTCTCGCGAAGCTGAACCCTCTGCTCGACGCCGTGGGAGCGGGCGGTATGCACCAGCTTCGCGTCCTGGTCTGCGATGGACCCGCGCTCCTCGCGTGGGTCGGGGGCTTCACCTTCGACCCGGTGAGCGCGTCCCAGCAGCGCGCGCTCACGGCCCTCGTGCCGGCCCTCCGGGATCGGCTGCGCCTCGAGCAGCAGCTCGCACCCGTGCGCGCTCGCGCCGCGGCCCTCGACCTCGCGCTCGAGCAGGTCCCCGGCGCCGCGTTCCTCCTCGACGGCCGGGGCCAGGCGCGCTGCACGAACGGCCTCGGCCGCTCGCGACTCGACCGCGACCCGCGAGGCCTCGCCGCGGCCCTTCAGCTCGCCGTACGCCAGCGCGCGAGCGACGCCGCCTTCGTCGTCTCGCCCCTCCTCGAGCGGGGCCTCCCCGCGTATCACCTCCTCGTAGAGCGCCCCGCCGTGAACCCGCATCCCACCGCCGACCGCGGGCCCGACCACACGGACCGCGGCGCCGACCCCGCCGAGAGCTGGTCCCTCACCCCGCGCGAGCGCGAGGTGCTCTCGCTCCTCCTCGACGGCATGGCCAACCGCAGCATCGCCCTCTGCCTCGACTGCTCCGAGCGCACCGTCGAGACCCACGTCTCCCGCGTCCTCGCCAAGGCCGGCGTGGAGTCCCGCGCCCAGCTCATCCGCGCGGTCCTCGACCACAATCGGCGCAGGTAGACCCGCTGCACAGGGTCGCCCGTCGTCGACCGTCGCGCTCTCCGACGAACCGACGACGCCCCCAAAACGCGCGCGACCCCGCCCCGGGTCCTTTCGGGCCCGGAGAGAGGTCGCACCACGAAGCTTTCGGGAAGTTCGTCGCCCGGAGGCGGGACTACTTGGTGAGGTGCTTCTTCACGCGATTGAGCTGCATCTGCACGCCCTCGCCGATGTAGCAGGGCACGACGGAGAGCCCGTCCACGCAGAGGCCCACGCGCGTGAGGATGTCCATGAACTCCTCGCTCCAGCGGGCGTTATCCACGCGCTGGCGCTCCCCGCGCACGACGATGCAGCCGTTCAGCATCGTGCCGTGCGGCGTGAGGATGATCGGCTCGAAGCTCTCGATGTTCCCCGCGTCCCGCTGCTTGGTCCAGTACCCCACCGCGCTCTGGAAGAGCTCGAGCGCCATGTGCTCCTTGCCCGGGATAGACCGATTCCACCCAATGAACAGACCATAATTCGCCATGACTGTCCTCCTCCACCACGTGCCGTTGTCGCGAGGCACAAATGCCGGAGCCCCACTCCGCAGCCTGTTCCGCGGGTGACGCCCTGGCTTCGTGTCCGTTGAGGTTTCGCAATATCGATCCGCGCAGGAAGAAGATCAAGCGGCCTTGCAAAGACCCGCGTGAAGTGTTCTGTTTTTTCCGCCAGGAGGGACCCATGCGCGTACGTCGTGCCGTGCGAACCTTGATTCTCGCTGCGATCCCGATGCTCTGCGCGTGCTCGAGCTCGAGCGGCGCCTCCTCCGACGGAGCGCCCCCATCGGGCGATGCCCGCGCCTCGCGCGACGGCGGCGCAGCGAGCGACCGCGGCGCGAGCCCCGACGCCGCGGCGACGACCTTTCGCGTGGCCGGGGTGCAATACGCGGACGGCGACTTCAGCAAGGTCCCCGGCTGCGGCGACGATCTGTGCGGCCTCACGCACTTCGTGAAGGACGCGGCGAAGAAGGGGGCGCGCCTCGTCGTCACCCCGGAGTACGCCATCGATCAGAAGACCTCCGAGCCCGCCCCGGCGAAGGGCGACGCGCTCACCACGGACGCCCGCTTCACCGACGGCTCGATCCTCCGTACCCTCGGCAAGCTGGCCGACGAGCTGAACGTCACGCTGGTCTTCAACCTGATCACGCAGGAGGGCAGCGGCGGCGCCGCGAAGCTCCACAACACGCAGGTGGCCGTGGGCCCCGACGGCAAGGTGCTCGCGCGGCACTACAAGTTCCACCTCTTCGGGGGCGAGGGAAAGCAGCTCGCTCCCGGCACGCACGTGACGGAGAACTACTTCGACACCCCCGTCGGAAAGGCGGGGCTGCTCATCTGCGCGGACATCCAGTGCTCGGTGAACGGCGTGGGACCCGACTGCGCCGCCGACGAGATGAAGCTGCTTCAGGAGTTCGTCGCGCAGAAGCCGGCCCTCGCCCTCTTCTCGGCCTACTGGACCGTGGGCCCGGCCAACGCGGGCAGCTCCATCTGGTGGCCGCTCAACGTGCAGAAGAACTTCGCCACGCAGACCAAGATGTTCGTGGTGGCCGCCAACACCACCAAGGCCCCCGGCGCGGGGGGCGGGATCTTCGACCCCGAGGGCGCGACCCTGGCCTCGAGCGAGCTCAACACCCCCGCCGTGGTGCTCGCGGATCTGCCGCTCCCCAAGAAGTAGCCAGGGCCGTTCCCCCACCGTCCGCGGCAAGGACGTAGCCCCCCTGCCACGCGGGATCTCGCCTCTCTCCAGGAACCAGCGACCACGCTCCCCGGCCCACCGATTCGCGGGGAGACGCTCCCTCCCGGCCCGCGCCGCCCGTCGCCGCCCGCTCACGCGCAGGGCGCTGGGATCCGTGGCGATTGCACCCTCGGAAGGCCCCTCGCGACGCGTGGCACGTGCGTTGCTTTTGCGAACGTCGCACTCACAACGACTCGTACACGGGAGGTTTCCCATGCGTTCGCAAGCTCTGGGTCGGTGGCTGGCCCCTGTGGTGGCTGCCCTGGGTCTCTGGTCCTCCGCCGCGCTCGCCGCGCCGCCGCAGCCCGGCACGGGCGGCGAAGGTCGCGGAGCCTCGTTCCTGGACCGCATGTACAGCCTGCGCCAGGCCTACCGCGGCAAGGTGCACATCGCGACCTACCGCGGCCGACCCGCCGTCTTCATCAACACCAACTTCGGCCGCGGCGAGACCTACGACTGGACCGCGCAGGAGCAGGCCAAGTTCGAGGCCTTCCGCACCGACTTCCTGAAGGCCATGGGCACGAACACGGTGCAGCTCTGGAATCCGGTCGGAGACGACTGGCTGCACGTCGGCACGGGCCTCGGCACGAACGCGCGCCTCTCGGCCGACCGCAAGGGCAAGACGATGAAGGTCTACAATTACTACGACGCCGAGGACTTCGCCCTGCCGGAGCCCGGCGAGCAGCGCACCACCGTCCTGGCCAAGCTGAACAACATCCAGCTCGACAAGTTCAACCGCTACATCACCGCCATCGAGCGGGACTTCGAGGGGACGCTGGGCGAGACCGAGTACAACGGCGGCGTGCCCCCTTACGTGACCGGCCGTCGGGACGGCTCGCACAACTGCACCTCCTGGATGAGCTCCTGGCTCAACAAGGAAGTGGATCGGAACATCCCCTACGGCGCCGATCCACCGAGCTGGTGCCGCACGCTCGCCGAGCGCACCGACTCGCAGGCCCTGCGCGGGATGGTGATCTTCAACCACCCGAACGCGCCCCGCACGGGGAGCGTGGTGCCCGAGAACTTCCGCTTCCTCTTCGAGTAGCCGTCGCGCGAACGCGCGGGCCCCTTCCCCCTAACCCCCCTGCCTCACTCAGTCGTCGTGCAGGTGGTGGTGATGGCCGATCCCCGGCGAGTTCATGAACGCGTGTAGGCGCGCGCTGCGGGCCTCGGCTTCGGCCTCCTCGGCGGCCTTCTGCGCCGCTTCCGCCGCCTTTTCGGCCTTCCACGAGCGATAGACCTGCCGCGCGAAGTTCGCGCTCTCCCCGAACGCCGCTCCGTAGCGCGCGAACTGGACCTCGCGAACGGGACCCGACAGGTCGCCGATGAAGCCGAAGAAGCCGTCCTCCTGCGACTCGAGGCTCGCGCGCAGCGCCGCCGCCTGACTCCGGCCGAAGAAGTTGGCGTCGTAGAAACGCGTGATGAGCAGGTCCTGCGCCCGGTTGGTACCCGCGGGCGTCATGCCGATGAGGGTGCGTAGCTCGCCGACGCCGATGCGCGGGGTCCAGAAGCGCTGAAACGCGAGCACGAGGCCCGAAGCCGTGGCCCCCGCCCCGAGGCGGCGCATCTCGTGCACCACCTTCCCGAGGTCGTAGAGGGAGGTGCCGGCGAGATTCGCGCGCCCCCCGTGCTGGACGAAGACGCGGGCGGCGACCCGCGCCGCTTCGGTGCTGCTCGCCCCGCGCACCTCTCGCAGCAGCCGTTCACCTGGGCGGAGCGGCTGCCCCGTGAGGCGCGCGAAGACGCCGCGCAGAAACCCCCCGCGAGGTAGCTCCTCCGGCACGCCACCGGGACCTCGCGCGTGAACCGAGGCGGCCCCCAGCGACAGGGCCGAGGCGAAGACGAGCGCGGCGATCCTGCTGGTCATGCGGCCTTCCTCCGACACGGGACGTGCGGAGGGCGTTGTGCAACGACCGGGCCGCGGGGCGTGGGGCCCCGGGGTAGCTCAGGTACGCGAGATCGGGGCTATTGTCCGGAGGGGCGACCGCGGCGTGGTGGCCGCTCGCGCCCATGCGAGCCGGCTGTTCGGCCGCTCGTGTGGCCACCCACCCGAAGTGGCGCGCAACGGGCCAGGGCTTCGGGCCCCGTGCCCACCGGGCGCTTACCGCACGAGCTGGCCGAAGGCGCGCTCCACCTCGGCCACGAGCCGGCCGGCACCGTCCAGGTCGCCGGCGTTCAGCTGCCGGTAGGCCGCGTCGAGCTGGCCGCTCCAGCCGCGCACGGTCTCGGCGGCGGGGAGGGGCTGGGCCTTGGAGCGACCGAGCTTCACGTTCGGACCCACGGCGAGGTAGCCGGCCGAGAGCGGGAGGAACATGCTCGTGGGCAGCGGAACGGGACCGAGCTTGTAGCCCGCGAGCTCCTCGGGGGCGATCTGCGTCTCCAGGCGCTCGCCCGGGGCCTTGCCAGGCTGCCGCCGCACGATGCGCGCCACGTCCCGCGCGAGGGTCTTCGGGTTCAGCCCGAGCTCGCCCATCAGGCCCATCCCCAGAGCGCACGTCATGCCGAGCGCCACCTCGATCACCGGGATCGCCGACCGAGCGGCGCTGCGCGGCTGCGCGTCGTAGCCGTGGGTCGGGTCGTAGTTCAGCGCGGCGTAGTCCGCCAGGCCCTTGCCGTGCGCCGTGACGCCGAGGCCGAGCCCGAGGTGCAGCTTCGGGCTGACGAGCGTCTCGGACCAGATCTTTCCGTCGGCGATCTCGAGGGCCCGTCCCCAGCGCAGACCCAGCCCCACGAGCCCCAGCATCGCGTCTCCGCCGCGAAGGCGCGGCACCATGGCCCGCGCATCCCGCCGCGTCGGGTCCGCGAACCCGACGAGGAGCCGCATCCCCTCGATGCGATCCCGCGTGGCGTTCTTCGCCGCCTCGACCGGAGTCGGCGGTGCGGCGTGCGCGGAGCTCGCGACGCTGAGAGTGGAAACGACGAGGCCGAGCACAGACCCGAGCGCGACGTGGCGACGCATGAGACACCCCTTCCCTGGTGGCGCTCCGACGGAGCGAATCGCGGCGGCGGGGTGCGAGAAGCGTGCCCAACGTTCGATGGTGAGGCTGGACACTCGACGCGTCACCGAGCTCGTTCACGTCCGCGCCCATTTCGGTGGCTTGCGCGAGAGAGCGCGGCGGCGGGCCGTGAAGCGGTCGCGCCGCGACCACCACGACGCCCGCGCGACGGATTTCGATTCTGCGAGGCGTTCGTCGAATCTGCGCAAGAAGCGTTCTCGCGACCGGACGGCGAGGAGCGGCGCGCTCGGCCTACTTCTGCCAGTCGGTGCGGAAGACGACGCGGAAGGTGAACTTCCCCGCGGGGAAGACCACGTCGGCCACCTTCTCGCAGCACGAGCCCTCGACGGTGGCCTTGCCACGAAGCTCGCCCCCCACCTGCAGACACCCCTTATCCAGCTCGAAGGCCCGCCACTCCAGGTCCACGCCGCCGGCGAGCCCCTTCTTGGCCTCCACGTTCACGGTCCCCACGCACCCTTTCGGCGCGCCGGGGTTCGGGTTGGTGAAGGTGTTGAAGGTGTAGGCCAGCTTGTCCGTCGGACAGATCGGAGCGAGGACGGGAGTGCAGGTCGTCGCGGCGGAGCCGAACGTGCAGGTGGAGACCACCACCTGGAGGGCGCTCCCCGTCGGCGCGGGGGCCGGACAGGCCGGCTTCATGGGCGGGCAATCCTCGCCGGTCTCCTGCTTGGGCAGCGTGATCGCCGGCAGGCCGCAGCCCGGGCCCGCGGCGTCGGCGCGCCCCGCGTCCCCGCCGACGCCGAGGTCCTGCGTCGAACCCGACCTGTCCACACGGCCCCCACCATCCAGCCGCCCCCCTTCGACGCCGCACCCGACGCCCAGCAGCATCGCTCCGAGCCAGACCGCTGATCTCCGTGCACGCGCTGTCATGTCCCTCCCTCTGCCGATCGAGTGTATCCCGGCCGCCCGGCGGCGGCGCGTTTTCGCCGGGAAGAAGGCCCCTCGCGCGCCTCGACCTGCACAACCCGATCCGGCTATTCCGCGCCGGGCCCTGTGCGAATTCGCACGCCTGACTACTCCGATGGCCGGGCCAATGCCGTAGCGCGTCGTCGGAGTGTCGCGGCCTTGCCGGCGGCACGCTTGGTGCTTGCCCTCCTGGTATGGTCGAACAGCCCGTGGGCCGGGCACGCACGAGGACCCGGCCCGTCGGACCATTGCCCGCGGTGTGCCTGGCGCTCGGTTTCGTGGCCGCCAGCGAAGGGGCGGTGCGCGCCGAGTCCTCCGTCGGACTCCTCCCTCGGCGGTCGGCGAGCCTTTCGCCCCGAACCTCTCAGAGCTGGGCCTCGAAGCCCGCGCAGATCGCGCCGACGCCGTCGAACGTCGCGCTGCCGGTGCGCCCGGCCGCGCCGCCCTTCGCCTTCCGGCCGCCTTCGGTGGCCCAGGTCCGCGCCCAGCTCGAGGCGTGCCTGCTCGAGCAGTCGCAGCGCCCGCAGAAGCCCTTGCTCGAGCAGCTCGGCGCGGGCCTCGGGGCGGCGACCCGCGCGGCGCGCTCCGCCGTGGCCCCGCTCTGTGCGAAGGCCGCCGCATTCACGATCTACCAGTGGAACTTCGCCAAGGACTTCGTTCGCTCGCCCAAGCGCATGGCGCGCGCGGCCGCGCTGCTGGCGACGCGCGTCGGGACCGGTGCCCTCGTCTTCGCGTTCACCGGAAGCCCGGTGCTGGCCGGCGCGAGCTCCTTCGTGGTCGGCTCGCTGGTGGACCGCGTGCTGCCCGGCTTGCCGTCGCACGTCACGCGCCCGTCGCGCGGTGAGTGGGTGCTCGGCCTCGTGACGGGGACGGCGGTGGCCGCGCTCACCGCGAACCTGGGCGATCACTTCCTCGGGCTCTGGGCTCCGCAGGCCAGCCGTGCCTTCCAGACCATGCCCGGTCTCTCGGCCCTGGCGGTGAACCAGGCGGGCTACCACCCGCTCCTGCGGGCCGTGAGCAACGGTGTGCTCGGCGTCGTCCAGCGCCTCACCCGCTTCGCGACGAAGCGCGTCGGGCGAGAGCTGCTCCTGGACGACGCGGCGAACCCGCTGCAGAGCGCACCCGCATCGCTCGACCCGAGATAGGGCAAGAGCCCGCGCTGCTACTTCACGCGCTCGAGCTGCACCGTCACGCGGCGTGAGGTGTCAGGCAACACCTCGAGCTCCCGCGCGTGGTAGCCCTCCTGGAGGAACGAGAGCCTGAGCGGCGCCGCGGAGCGACGAACGCGCAAGACGAGCGGTGTCAACCCGAGCACGCGTCCGCGGTCGTCGAGCACGCGCACCGAGGGAGGTTCTGCAGAGTTCAGGCGCAGCTCCACGTCGCCCGCGAGGCTCAGCACCCGCCCCAGGCGCTCCTCGCGGGCCTTCCTGCGCTCCTCGGCGCGTCGCAGCGAGAGCTCGGCCTCGCTCCGGTTGAGCTTGGCCTGCGCGTCTCTCAGCTCCCATTCCAAGAGCGCATGAGACGCGCGCTGCGAGCGGGCCGCCGAGAGGGACCAGCCCACCCCAAAGAGCAAGACCGGGCCGAGCAGCACCGCGGCGAGCGCCAGGCGCCGACGCCGCGCCGCCACCGCCGGAGGGATCCCGAAGCCACTCCGAACGCGCAGCTCGTCCTCGCGCGCGGCGGCCGCCCGCGCGTCAGCCTCGGCCGCCTCCCGCTTGCGCCGTTCCGCTTCGAGCTCCGCTTCCACGCTCCGCAGGCGCGCTTCGAGGGCCGTGCGATCGTCCCGGTACATGGTTTCAGCATACCACGCGCGCGCTCCGCTCCTCCCCCTTGGGCGGCGGGGCGCGCACGGAGTCTCGACGACGTTCCAGCCTCGCGTGGCAGCGCCCCCCTCCGGTTCCCGGCCGAAGCCTCGACCGCAACGACGGCAACCGAAGACCGCACGGACCGGGACGCCCTCGAATCCCGCCACTTAGGCCCTAGCGGCCGTGGCACGGCTTCTGCACTTGCGTGCCCCCTAGCCATGCAGCTCACGCCCTCTCACGCGCTCACCCTGCTCACATGCGGGCTGTCCAACCTGCTTCGTCGCCGAGGTCGCAGCCGCCTCGGCTCCGCCGTGTGGTTCCTCGGCGCCGGAGCCCTCGCCGCGTCGGCTCCCAGCACGCCGCTCTACGCTGCGACCCCCGCGCCGCGCGCCGCCGAGAAGGGGCGCAGCGACGGCTTCCGCTGGGGGGTCTCCGCCGACTGGGGCATCTTCGCGGCCACCACGCGCTTCGCCCCCGGTCAGCAGGAGGCGATGATCCGCCGCCTGAAGCAGCTCGGCGTGGACCACGTGCGCTACGAGCTGCCGATGCGCGAGACGCTCGACATCGCGCGCAACCCGCAGCACCCCGCGCTCCGCGCCGTGCGGGCCTTCCGGCGGGCCGGGCTGGACGTCATCGCCGTGGTCGGGGTCGGCAGCAGCTCGGCCCTCCCGAAGGGCCTCGACGCCGGCGCCCCCGACTACATCGACCGCGTGGCCGCCAACGTGCGCGACATCGCCCGCGCGCTGCGGCCGCTCGGCGTGCGCCACTTCCAGGTGGAAAACGAGCTCAACTCGGCCGGTCTCACCACCCTCCCCGGCTGGGGCTGGCGCAGCGGGCACACCTGGTGGAGCTGGGACTTCAAGGAGAAGCTCATGCGGAGCCTCTCGCATGCCGTGCGCGAGCAGGTCCCCGGGGCGGTCCTCACGACCAACTTCTACGATCAGTTCTCGGATCCCGTCCCCCTCCCCGCCGACAAGCGCGCGCGAGCCGAGGCGCACCTTCTCACCAAGCTCGTCCGCCGCTCGAAGCGGCTCACCGAGCAGCTCTTCTGGCTGCCGGCCACGCTCCTCCTGCGCGAGGACAACATGGCCGACGCCATCTACCGGCTCTCTCGCTTCGTGGACCGCGTGGGCGTGGACTACTACCCGAACTACGTGCTCCCCATCGCCGTGACGAACGCGATCGGCATCCCGGCGGGGCTCGCCCCCCTCGGCGGCGCGCTCGGCACGGGCGATCCGGGCGGGCTGCTCAAGCGGCGCGTGGCCTTCTACCGCCGCGTCTCCGGCAAGCCCGTGACCGTGGCGGAGACCGGCTACGAGTCGCGTTCTCCGCTGGGGCACGGCCGGGCGGGGCAGGCGGAGTTCGTGGATCGCGTGGCCCGCGCCGCGCGTGCGAGCGGCGCCGTCGGGATGACCTACTTCCGCCTGGCGGACCCCACGCACCACGCGCGCGCCCCGCTGCTCACGGTGAACCGCTGGATCGAGCCCTACTTCGGCCTGCTCGACCAGGCGCTCCAGCCGAAGAGCACGAAGACCTTGCGCTGGACCACGCGACAGGTGCGCGGCCTGACCGTGCCCTGGCCCGCCGAGGAGCGGGTCTCGGCCTTCGCAGCCTACGCGAAGGTGATCCGCGAGGACCGTGGAACGCGCAGCCGCACGCCCGCGACCTCGCCCGCCACGACGGCCGGCCGCCGCCCGACGGCGACGCCCGTCGCGACCCGGTAGAAGGAGCGACGCGACGATGGCTCATTTCACCCCCCGCGCAGAGAAACGCGACGCCCAGGGCTCGCTGGTGGTGCTCTACACCGACGACCACGCCGCCTGGTTCGTGGGCCGCAAGGGCGACTCGTCCCTCGACCCGCACCCGATGGGAGCATTTCGTTCCGAGGAGGCGGCGAAGAACTGGGCCGATCACAAGTTCGACGGGGGAAGCTGGGGCGCTCCTGGCAGCGCTCCGGCGAAGAGCCCATAAGGCGGCGTCGGTCGCGCGACGAGCAGGATAGAACGAGCGGCTCGCGGGCGCGACGGGGCTTGTCTTACTGCCCTGACCCGGCAGGAGTCGGCACGACCGGATCGGCGCCTCCCGTGGGTGCAGCGTTTCCCTGCGCGTCGCCAGTCGACTGCGGCGCCGCGGCCTCGGTGCGCTTCTGCTCGAGCGTGTCGCGCAGCTTGCGAACCTGCCCCGGACGAAGCAGGCCGAGCTCGACGAAGATCGCACCCGGACGCGCCGCCAGACTGCCCTCCTTGACCTTCTCGAGGGACGTGCGGACCTGCGCCTTCTTGAGCAGTCCGGCCTTCATGGCCAGCATGCCAAGGAGCGTAGTCTCCGAGACCAGGTTCTGGGCGACCTGCTCCCGCACCGCAGTCCGCAGGTCGGCCAGCGCCGCGCTGAGCTGCTTCGGCCGCAGAACCTTCTGTCCGACCAGGATCGCCCCGAGGCGCTGCGGCACGCGGCCCTGCCTGTACTCGGCTTCTTGCTGGGTCTGCGCCGCGGTCACCTGGTCGACCGTCGCAAAGCCTTTGTCGACGAGGATCCTGCCGAGGAGCTGGCTCTCGCTCACCACGCGGCCGAGCCGCGCCGTCGTCCGCCCGGTCTGGAGCCGCTCGACCGCGAGCTGCCGCGCGATCCGCGTGAGCGGAGCCATGACCTCGTTACGCACGCGGAGCTCCGGGTCGGCCGGAGAAACCTTGGCCTCCCTGACGACCGAGGCCACCGTCGCCTTCTGGGCCGTCCACACGCCGTTGCGCTCGTCGGCCGCGAAGCCCCGCGCGATCGACTCGTAGTAGAGGGGGAAGGCGAGCCCCGCGAGGAGCTGCGGCTGCCGCCCCAGGATCGCGCCCCCGAGGATGGCGCCGCCCAGCAGCACCTCCGTGACGCGGGTCTGGATCTTCGCCCAGCGCGACGACCCCACGTCGGTCTTCTTCAGCTCGCTCTCGTAGATCGCCGCGATGCGTGGGTCCGACTTCACCCACGCCCGGAACGCGCGCTGGAACTCGAGCACGTCCTTCGCGATCTGCGGCCGCGTGCCCAGGTTGGAGACGCCCCGGATCTGCCCGAGGCTCCAGCCCTGCTGGCGCACCTCCTTCATCCGCACGGGGGAGGGCAATGCGCTCGGGTCCCCCACGAGCTGCCGGTAGCGCCCAACGAAGCGCTGCTCGGGCGTGGGCTCGCCCGCGGTGGCGCCCTTCGCCAGCGCGACTCGCGCTCCTCCGATCGTGGAGAGCAGGGCCACCAGCACGGTGATGCGCGGAGCATGACGAGACATCGCAAGGCCTCCTCTCGACGTCGTTCACGGAAACCCGGGGCTGCCGTCTGGCCGGTGTTTCGACGCGTCGCAGAGAGACAACTAGCAAGGGGAGTGCCAACGCCAGCCGCGCTCTCCGTCGCGCAGGCCCGTGGATCCACGATAGCTTTTCGAATCCACCCTCGCGCAGTGCGCACGGCTAGGGTCTGGGGCCCCTAGCCGGGTGGCTGGATGGCTTTTCGGTCCGCCGCCCGCTCGGGCGCTCACCGGCTCAGGGGTTCGTGCCCTGCAAGGCCTCGGGGGGCAGCTTGATCCCCGCCTTGTCGAAGGCATCCTTCAGCCGCGGCTTGTCGTTCGACTTCATGTAGGCCTCGAGCGGCTCCACCTTGCCGTTCTTCACGAGCTGCAGGAAGTCGTCGTTCATGGTCTGCATGCCGAGGTTCTTGCCCGTCTGCAGCACGCTCCAGAGCTGCGTGGTCTTCCCCTCGCGAATCAGGTTCGCCACGGCCGGGGTGCTGATCAGGATCTCGTAGGCCGCCGCCCGACCGCCACCGATCTTCTTGCAGAGCATCTGCGCGACCACGCCGCGGAGGGACTCGGCGAGCATGACCCGGATCTGCGCCTGCTGGTCGGCCGGGAACTGATCGATCAGACGGTCCACCGTACTCGGCGCGGTGGTGGTGTGCAGCGTGCCGAAGACGAGGTGTCCGGTCTCCGCCGTCTCGACCGCGATGGCGATCGTCTCGAGGTCCCGGAGCTCGCCCACCAGCACGATGTCCGGGTCCTCGCGGAGCGCCGCCCGCAGCGCGCTCTTGAAGGTCCGCGTGTGCGTCCCCACCTCGCGCTGGTTCACCAGGCACTTCTTGTTCTCGTGCACGAACTCGATCGGGTCTTCGATCGTGATGATGTGGTCCGAGCGGTTGCGGTTGATGAAGTCGATGAGCGCCGCGAGGGTCGTGGACTTCCCGCTCCCCGTCGGACCCGTGACGAGCACGAGCCCCTTCGACAGCCAGCAGAGGTCCAGCACCTTGGGCGGAATCCCGAGCTGCTCCGGGGTCAGGATCTGGAACGGGATCTGCCGGAACACGGCGCCGATCCCCTTGCGATCCACGAAGTAGTTGGCGCGAAAGCGCGCGAGCCCCTCGATGGCGTGCGCGAAGTCCGCGTCCGCCGTCTCGTCGAACTCCTTCTGACAGCGCTCGGGGATGATCTCCATCAGCAAGCTGCGCAGCTCGGCATCGCTCAGCGGCTGGTCCGCGAGCGGCTTCATGCTGCCGTCCTTGCGGAGGAGGGGCACCGTGTGCGACGAGAGGTGCAGGTCGCTCGCCTTGAGCTCGATCATCTGGCGCAGCATGCGATTGATGCGCGGCTCGGCCCCGTCGTCGTAGCGCAGGTTGCCTCCCGTCGCGACGTGCGGGCGACGCTGCGACTGCGGCTGGGGCTCGGGCGCGGCGCGCGGCGGCGGCTCGGCCAGTCGCGGGCTCCCCTGCGACGGAGTTCCGGCGATCCGCGGGGTCTGCGCCGAGGAGGGCGTGGCCTGCGCGGGCGGCGCTTGCACAGACGGCGCTGGCTGTGACGGCGCGGGCTGCGACGGCGCGGGTGCGGGAGCCTGCGCCTCGGCGCGCGGCGGATCGCCCCGGCGCTGCAGCGCCTGTTGCTGCTGCAGCACCATCGTCACCTGGTCGGGGCGCAGGTAGCCTCGCTCGACGCAGAGCTCGCCGATGCGCCGCACCGTCCCCTCCTGCTTCTGCAGGGTCACGCACTCGTTGACCTGCTCGCGCGTCATCAGGCCGAGCTGGATCGCGAGCTGCCCGAAGGAATTCGCCTCCGCGGCCATCCGACCGGTCATCTCCACCTGATGCTGCAGCACGAGCTTGACCTGGTCGGGGCGCAGATAGCCCCGCTCCTGGGCCAGGTCCCCGATCCGACGGGACTGCACGCTCTGCTTTTGCAACGCGAGGCACTCTCCCACCTGGTCGCGGGACATGAGCTTGAGCTGCTGCGCGATGTGCCCGAAGAGCGCCGCCTCGGCCTGCATTCGGCGCAGCAGCACCGCCTGGTGCAGCATGACCTGCCGCACCTGCTCGGGATTCAGAAAGCCCCGCTCCTGCGCGATCTCGCCGATGCGACGCTTGGCGCCTTCCCGCTGGAGCTGGAGCATGCACTCGGCCACTTGCTGGTTCGACAGCACCTTCATCTCGAGGGCGGCCTCACCGAAGAGGACGTCCTGAACGTGTGCCGTATCGGTCCGGTCTCGTCGACCCTGGCTATTTTCCATGCGCCCCAGAATACCGACTCTTCCGTCTCCCGTCGCGCCCTTCGTGCAGACTCCCGGCGTGACAATCTGCGCGCCCCGGTTTATGAGAATAGGCATCCATGGCACCACATTCGAACACGGCCGGCGGCCTCCCTCCCGTGGAGCCGGATCCCCTGATCGGGCAGGTGCTCGGCGGTCGCTTCCAGCTCCTCGAGGTCGCGGGGCGCGGCGCGATGGGCACCGTCTACCTGGCCAGCCACACGGTCCTGCCGCGTCAGTTCGCGGTGAAGGTGCTGAAGCCCTCGCTTGCCAAGTCGGCCGAGTTCGTCGGGCGATTCCGGCGCGAGGCGATCGCCGCATCGCGCATCGACCACCCGAACGTGGTCACGCTCTTCGACTTCGGCCAGCTCGACAACGGCCCGGTCTACCTGGTGATGGAGTTTCTCAAGGGGGTCGGGATGGACGAGGTGCTCGGGCACCAGCGCCGTCTGCCGCTGAACCGCGCCCTGCCGATCCTGGTGCAGCTCGCCGATGCGCTGGATTGCGCGCACGACGTGCAAGTGGTGCACCGGGACCTCAAACCCCAGAACATCCTGCTCACCGAGAAGCGCCGCCGCCGCGACGTGGTGAAGATCCTCGACTTTGGCGTGGCCAAGCTCTTCGGCCCGCAGGAGAACGACGACCGCATCACGCTGCAGGGTCAGATCTTCGGCACCGCCGAGTACATGTCCCCCGAGCAAGCGCAGGCCCAGGAGCTCGACGGCCGCTCGGACATCTATTCGGTCGGGTGCATCGCCTACGAGCTCATCACGGGCGACCCGCCGTTCGTGGGCAAGCACCCGATGGAGGTGATCAAGGCCCACCTGAAGGAGCCGGCCGCCCCGCCCTCCACCAAGCTCAGGGACCTCCCGGTGCCGGCCGCGCTCGACGGGCTGATCCTGCGCTGCCTCGCGAAGGATCCCGACGAGCGCTACCAGACCGGGGCCGAGCTCTGCCAGGACCTCCTCAGGGTTCAGAACCTGCTCGTGGGGATGGCGGCCGAGATCGCGGGGAGCTTCCGTCCCGCGGGCCAGACGCCCGACCCCACGCCGACGGGCGCGACCGGCCTGAACCCGAGCCTGGTCTCGGGAACCTTCCCCGCCACGGCGCCGCGGCCGCTCGCCGTGAGCGGTCGCGGGATGCAGCTCACCAGCCAGCCCGGCCAGCCGCAGAGCGAGCAGCTCCGCGAGGAGTTCCACCTGGTGCTGCGCGAGCTCGCGATGGCCCTCGTGCAGGCGGCCCTCTGTCCCCCGCAGACGGCGGAGGCGCTCGGGCGGCTGCTCGTAGCCGAGGAGGAGCTCGTCGGCCTGACGGGCACGATCGCGCTCACCGAGCAGGGCTTCGACCGGCTGCGCTTCGACTACGGACAGAAGGAGAAGCGGCTCCGCACGGCGATCATGGATCTGCGCATGGACCGGGCCAAGGTACAGGGGCAGCTCCAGGCCGCGCCCGACCAGGCCGCCGCGCTGCAGTCCGCCGTGGACGACCTGACCTTCCAGATCGGGGTCCTCACGCGCCGCACGCAGGAGGTGCTCGAGGAGCGAGGCACGCAGATCCGCGAGCTGGACACGCAGGTCACGCACCACCGCGCCGCGCGCCAGGAGCGCGAGCGCGAGGTGCACGAGATCTACCAGCAGATCCTGGCCGAGATCGAAGCCTGGCGCCCACGCGCCCGCACCGCGGGGCTCCTCGAGCTCTACGCGCGCCTCGACGCCGCCCGCGCACGCATCGACGCCGCCCGCGCTGGGTAAGGCCCGGTAGCCCCTCGCGCAACGCCCCTTCGACGGGTTGCGGATTTTTTCCGACGCGTCGATAGTGCCGCCCCATGAAACGCGTGGCCCGGCTTCGCCCTCTCGTCACCTGCCTGCTCGTGGGCCTGACCGTCGCGCCGTGGGCTCTCTCGGCGTGGGCGGCAGCCGCTTCGCCCGAACGCGTGGCCGTCCCCGCGCACCGCATGAGCGCCACCCAGGCCGTCGTGCTCGGGCTCGTGGAGGGAATCACGGAATACCTCCCCGTGAGCAGCACCGGGCACCTGCTCCTCGCCCAGCGGGCCATGGGGATCGGCGCGACCCCCGAGGACAAGCAGGCCGCCGACGCCTACGCCATCTGCATCCAGCTCGGCGCGATCGTGGCCGTGCTCGGCCTCTACCTCGGGCGCGTGAAGCAGGTCCTCCTCGGCTTCGCCGGCCGCGACCGCGACGGCCTCGGCCTGGGGCTGAATCTGATCGCCGCATTCGTGCCCGCCGCGATCCTCGGGCTGCTCTTCGACGACCTCATCGAACGGCACCTCCTCGGCCTCTGGCCCGTGGTCGGCGCCTGGTTCGTCGGCGGCGCGGCGATCCTGGCGCTGGCTCGCGGACGCCGCTCCGAGGCGAAGGAGCGCGAGGCCGCCGACCTGACGGCCCTCACCTGGAAGAAGGCCGTGGTCATCGGAGTGGCGCAGTGCCTCGCCATGTGGCCCGGTACCAGCCGGAGCCTCGTGACGATCGTGGGCGGCGTGCTGATGGGGCTCAGCACCGGGGCGGCCGTGGAGTTCAGCTTCCTCCTCGGGGTCCTGACCCTCGGCGCCGCCTCGAGCTACTCGGCGCTGAAGCACGGCAAGGAGCTGCTCGCGATCTACGGCTGGGTTACCCCGGCCATCGGCTTCGGCGTGGCCGCGCTCTCGGCCGTGCTCGCCGTGGCCTGGATGGTCTCGTACCTGAAGCGCCGCGGCCTCGGGGTCTTCGGCTACTACCGGATCCTCGTGGCGCTCGGCACCGCGGCACTACTCCTCACGAAGGTCCTGCACGCCTGACGGCTCCCGCTCGGCCCCCGCAAGGACCTGGAGTCGCGCGTAGAGCCCTCCCCGCGCGAGGAGCTCGGCGGGCGTCCCCTGCTCCGCCACCCGGCCTTCGTCCATGACCAGGACGCGGTCGGCCACGTCGGCGATGAAGGCCAGGTCGTGGTCGATGATCGCCACCATCGCGTCGCGCGCGTACTCCCGGATCACGCCCTTCAGCAGCTCCTTCTCGTGCAGGTCCAGGTTGGCCGTCGGCTCGTCGAGGAGCAGCACCGCCGGCCGCCGCAGGAAGCAGCGGGCGAGCGCGATGAGTCTCTTCTGCCCCCCCGAAGGAAACTGGGCCGTGATCGGCGCGTCGTACCCGCCGTCGATTCGCTCCCGAATGATCTCGTGCACGTGGGCCAGACGCGCCGCCTCCTCCACCTCGAGGTCGCTCGCCTCGGGGCGCGAGAATCGGATGTTCTCGCGGATGCTCTCGCGGAAGAAGACGGGGAACTGGCTCAGCCGCGAGACGCGCTGGCGCACGCTCTGGATGGTGAAGTCCACCAGGTTCGTACCGTCGAGCAGGACGTGCCCGCGCTGCGCCTGCACGAACCGGAGAAGCAGGTTGAAGGTGGTCGACTTCCCGCAGCCGATGGGTCCCACGAGCGCCGTCACCTGACCCCGCACGAGCTCGAAGTCGAGGCCGCGCAGCACCGGCTCCTCGGGCCCGTAGGAGAACTCCACCCTCTCGAAGGTGATCCGCGTGGGGTCGTGGTCGAGCGCCCGCGCCGTGGCCCGATCGGTCACCTCGGGTCGCTCCGCGAGGAGCTCCCAGGTCCCCTCGAGCACCGGGATGAGCGAGTGGTAGAGGTTGTTCACCCCCACGAGGCGCAGCGCCGGCTCGAAGAGCATCGACGAGAGCGCGAAGAAGGCGAAGAGCTGATCGAAGTGCAGTCGCCCGCGGGTCAGCATCCAGAACCCCGCGCCGAGCATCGCCAGGCGACCGAGGGTGTTGATGGTCATCGCCCCCTCCCCCGAGATGCCGAACCACTTGGTGAGGAGCAGGTGGCTCCGCGTGCTGCGCTGCTGCAGCTCCTCGAACTCGGCCGACCGCCGCGCCTCGCCGTTGAAGAGCTGGATGTCCGCGATGCCGTTGATCGTCTCCTCGATGGTGGCGTTCAGATCTCGCTCGGCGTCGCGGAGCTCCTCGGCGTGGACCTGCAAGCGCCGGTTGGTCACGAGGAAGACCACCATGTAGATCGGAATGCAGGCCACGAGGATCACGGTAAGCCAGACGTTCTGCCGCAGCAGGTAGACCACCACGGCCGCGAGCACCACCACGTCGATGGCCGGGAAGAGCGCGACCTCGGTGAGCACCTGGCGCACCGCCTCGGGCTCTTGCATCACGCGGCGCATCAGCGTGCCGGTCCTGCCTCGCGCGAAGGCCCCCATCGAGAGGCTCTGCACGTGCTCGTAGAGGCGCTGCCGGATGTTCGCCAGCACCCGCACCTCGAGCGCGCGATTGACGTACTGGTGCACGAAGCGCAGGGCCGGGGTGACGAGCAGAATGCCGAGGAGCAGGCCGAAGACGACGAGCACCTCCGGCCGGGCCAGGAGCGCCCCGAGGTCCGCGCCTCCGCGCTGGAACTCCTGCTGGAGCGACTGGAAGAAGCGCTGATAGAGCGCGACGGAGACGATCGGCAGGACCTGGATCGCCGCCGCCACGAGAAAGGTCACCACCGTCAGGGCGACGAACGGGCGCAGGAAGGCGAAGCCGCGCCAGAGATTCTGGCGGGCCGCGCGCCGACGGTTGGCGGTCATGGGCCTCGCGGCTCCGGCAAGGGGTCGGCGAGGTGGTGCAGCAGCGTCTTGACCTCGAAGGGGCGCAGCCCCGGATAGCGCTCGAGGAGGCGGCAGACGATCCCCGTGACGTGCGGCGTGGCGAAGCTGCTGCCGCTCGTGGTGGTGACCTTGTGGTTCAGCCATGGGAGCTGGAGGTTCGCCCCCCGGGCCACGTACTCCACGAGCTGCCCACGTCGCCGGTAGAGGGTGAGCGGGTCGTCGACCTGGCCGCGCAGATAGTCCACCGCCACCACCGCCGGAAAGGCCGACGGCAGCTCGCGCACGGCGAAGTCGTTGTTGTTGCAAGCGGCCGTCACCACCACGTCCCGGCAGTACGCGAGGTCCACGACCTCCTTGTACTCGCTCATGTAGGCCAGGTTGCAGGTGCCGAAGCTGCAGTTGATGACGTGGAAGCCCTGGTCGATGGCCCAGCGCAGCCCCTGCAGGATGATCTCCGAGCGGGACGCGAGGTTCGTCCCCAGCACGCGCACGCTGTGCACCTCGGCGCCAGGGGCCACGTCGAGCACGATGCTGGCCACCGCGGTGCCGTGCCCGAAGAGGTCCCGGCTGTCGTACTCGCCTACGACGACGTAGTCCTCGAATCGGTCCACCACGGCGCCGCCGCGGATGCGCCCGCCGATCGCCGGATGCGTGTTGTCCACCCCCGAATCCACGACCGCGACGCGCACGCCGGCCCCGGTGAAGCGGGAGACGTCGAGCTCGCCGGCCTGCAGAAAGCCCGCGGGGGTCACGGCGGATAGGTCCATCACGGGCGGCTGCGCATGGGAAGGACGGCTCGCCTCCGGAGCTACAGCTCTACGAGTTTTTCGACGAGCTGCGACCGCAGGACGTGTCCCAGCGCCGACGCGATGGTGGCCAGGGCGTTCATGTCGTCGTCGGAAAACGCCGGCGCGCTCCGCTTGTTCACGGCGCTGAGCACGCCCACCACGCGGCCGTGGACGACGAGCGGCAAGGCCATCATGGCCCGCGTCCGATAGCCGTGCGTCCGGTCCGCCGTGTCGTCAAACATCTCGTGCGCCGACACGTTGGCCAGACTGATCCCGTGCTCGTTCCAGAGGACCATCGAGACGATGCCGCGGTTCGTGGGCTGCTTGAATCCCACGAAGCCCTGCCGCTCCGGCCGCCGGTCGAGCACCACCTCCAGGCACTCCTCCGGCGCGTTGAGCAGGAAGATCGCGGCGTCATCGGCGTCGATGCGGTCCACCACCTGCGCCAGGAGCGCGATGTAGATCCCCTGGGTCTGCACGAGCTGCTTGAGCACGTCGAAATCCGTGACGAGCCGCTCGAACTTCTCGCGGAGGTTGACCTTCGAGACGATCAGCGTGCGCATGGATGGTCGCCGCGACCTCCCGACGAGGCCAACGACCCGTCGGGAGACGCCGCCGCCCTTCGGCTACCGGTTCCGGTACGAGGCCGAATAGGTGTTGTAGTAGTAGTTGACGTAGTAGCCGCCGCTGCCGTGCCCCTGCACGTCCTCTTGCGGCGCCCCACCCGCCGGCCGCCCCATCTGCGGCGGCGCGCCGAAGTTGAGGTTGATCGTGATGTGACCCGGCAGCTCGGGGCCGTGCCCCATCGGGCCCTCCATCGGTCCGCCGAGCTGCTGCACCTTCTCGGCGGGCAGCGCGTACTTCTCGAGCTGATCGTCGGGCACGTCGAAGAACTTACCGTCGAGGCTTCTCAGGATGGCCATGTTCTCTCTCTCCGCGTTACGGGGTTGGCTGGGTCTGGGACAGGGTCTTCGGGGAATCGGTTGCGAGCTCGGGCGCCTTCTGTTCGACGGAGATGCCGAGCGGAAGCGGCGACGCGGGAGCGGCGGCTCGGAAGGCGAGCGCCGCGGCCTGGGCCACCGCCGGGTTCTCCTCGAGCAGCCGGTAGAGCGCCTTGGTGGACGCGCACTG
The DNA here is from genome assembly GCA_020848905.1 of Deltaproteobacteria bacterium. Classification (NCBI taxonomy): domain Bacteria; kingdom Pseudomonadati; phylum Myxococcota; class Myxococcia; species Deltaproteobacteria bacterium. Next base: position 8,262 of record JADLHG010000002.1, on the reverse strand, counting down.
CAGCTCGCGCTCGGGCAGGTTCTCGTATTCGAAGGCCGGGCAGCCGAAGGTGCAGATGCGTTTCGCGCTGCAGCCGAAGCAGCGTACGTACCAGGGGTCCTTGTGGTGCAGGGTGTGAAGCGCGGCCTTTGGCCCGGCCGCCTCCACCTCGCGCTCCATCACGTTGAAGAGCCGGAAGGCCTTGGTGTCGGCGCCGCGGCCACAGGGAAAGACGTCTCCCGTGCTCTCGACGCCGAAGAAGTAGCGTCCGGCCGCGCACTCGTAGCTGTAACAGGTCTGCCGGTCCACGACCCGGTCGGGGCCCGCGACGAACTCCTCGACGACGGATTGCAGCTCACGGCTGAGCAGGTCCACCCGACCGAGGCGTGCGACGCGCTCGACGTACCGGAACTGCGCGCGCGCGAACTGCTCGGCGGAGATCCCCGACTGCTCCTCGCCCCGCCCCACGCAGACCATGTTGTTCAGCTTCACGCCGTTCACGCCGTGGGCGGCGAAGTAGTCGAGCAGCTCCTCCACGCGGTCCACGTTGAGAGGGGTGAGCACCGTGATCACGCCCCCGCCGATCCCGGCCTCCGCCAGCCGCGCGATGTTCTTGAGGGCCGTCTTCCCCTTGCCCCGGTGCAGGTCGTTCACCTCGGGCGCGCCGTCCAGGCTCGAGGAGACCGTGCAGCGGCGCTCGACGAAGAGCTCCAGGTGCTCCTCCTTGAGCGCCACCGCGTTCGTCTGCAGCGCGAACTGCAGGCGCCTCAGGCGCGGATTCCGTCGGGCCACTTGCTCGATCCGGTCGAAGGCTCGGCGGTACCACGAAGCCGGCAGCAGGAGTGGCTCGCCCCCGTGAAAGAGCCACTCGATCATCGGCTGGTGCGTCTCGCCGACGAAGAGCGCCACGGCGCGGTCGAAGACCTCGTCCGAGATGTGGTCGATGGAGCCGTCGGGGCGCACGGCCATCGCGCTGCAGTAGGTGCAGCTCAGGTTGCAGTGCTGGGTGACCTTGTTGATCACCAGGCGCGCGTTCCGAACGAGCTGGGCCGGATTCACGAGGACGGCATTATCCCGATCCGGGAAGGCCTTGGCAATCCTCGATCCGGAAAGCGCGCTAGCGCGCCGCGGCACGCCCCGCCGCCATCTGGCGCAGGAGTTCGAGCAGCACGGGGGCGAAGAAACGGTAGAAGTGCGGCTCGGTACTCACGGCACCGCGGTCCTCGAACATCTGCGCGCGCGTGGCCACGATGTTGGCCACGGAGTGCTTGGGGAGGGGGAAGTCCACGTCCACCAGATCGCCGCCGAAGTTGACGCGGCGAGACGCCCCCTGCACGCGCTCGGTGAGCACCGGGAAGGCCGACGGGATGCCGAGTCGCGCGGCGTCCGCGTGCAGGCCCGCGAGCGGCGGGAGCTGGAGCTCGGCGTGGACCGTGGTCTTCGGCTCGGCCTCGAGCACCGCGAACCAGTAGTAGAAGGGCACGTCCTGCGTCAGCTCCCCGAAGGCGCGGCGGCCGTCTTCCGTGACGCGAATCTTGGGCGCGGCGTCGATCTCGGAGCGGGCCGGATAGAGCCTGAGCCGCCCGTCGCGGTGGACCAGCACCAGCACCGGGTAGCGCGGGAGCTCCACCCCCGGATACTGCGCGGCGAACTCGCGCGCGAGCCAGTAAGGGACGTCGCCGCGGTCGTGCGGGTCGGCGAAGACGCGCCCGACCCAGCCGGTCCAGCGCACGCCCAGGACGCGCTCCATCAGGCGACGGGCCGGCTCGGGGGTCGGGTCGCAGAAGCTGTTGAACTCGGTGATCAGGTGGCCGCCCGCGCGCGCGTACACGTCCAGCCGGCGCGCGTCCTCGACGGAGAGCCCGCCGAAGACGACCGGGTTGTAGTCCATGTGGGCCTGCTTCTTGGCCACGTCCTTCAGGTCGTCGCGGTAGACCCCGTAGGTGTCGGTGATGAAGATCAGGTGGGCGTCGAGCGCGGGGAGCTGGGCCAGGCGCACCGGCTGGCGGCGTCGGTCCGGATAGTAACCCACGTAGTCACGCGCCACGTCCCAGAGCTTGCCCGGCACCGGGGACGGCACCTTCGCGTGGTTCAGGAGCCACGTCGCCGCGAGGTGCTCCTTGTAGTCGTCGAAGGGCACCGTGTAGTCGACGAGCAGCACGCGCAGGTTCAGCGTCGGCGCGGTCTGCCAGGTCAGGCGCGGACCGGCCCACCACCACGCGACGAAGAGCACCGCGGCCACGAGGACGAGGGGAAGCAGCGCGACGAGGCGCTGGCGGAGCGTCTTGCCGGCCGCTTGGCTCACGCTTCAGGGATAGCAGGGGGCCCGGTCGGGGGCGAGAAACGCGACCGCGGCGCGGCCGAGGCTGAGGGCTCGAAGGCCCCGGCGCGACGCTACTGCGGCCCGCCGTTCTGGGCCATGCACTGCTTGAAAGCGGGGGTCGGGTTCCACGCGCAGGTGCCGTTCGGGCCGTGGGCGCCGCAGTCGGTCTGCTGCGTGCACGCGTACCAGGGCAGCCACTCGCAGGTCGTGACGACGTCGGGGATCGGGGAGCAGACCTGCCCGCTGCAGCCCCCCTTGTGGCACGTGACCGCCGCGCCGACGGTGAAGGGCGCCGAGAAGGTCACGTCGCTGCTCGCGCACTGGGCCTGGCTGAGCGCCTTGCCCGTCAGACAGCCGACCCCGTAACCCGCGCTGATGCGCCAGGTGCCGGCGCCCTTGGACGCGAGCGTCTCGGTGTGGGTCTTGCCCGGCTTCAGCTCGCCGGCCAGCCCTTCCCACACGCAGATGTGATCGGGGCCCGAGCTCTGCCAGGCGCCCTTCTCCTGCTTCTCCCAGCCGAACACGGAGCAGCCGCCGAGGAACACGCTCTTCTGGGTCACGTTCTTCAACGAGACGACGACGGCCTGTCCGGCCGTGTAGCTCTTCTTGTCGGTGGTGATCGCCAGGCAGACGTAGCCGGTCACGCACTTGCCGGCCGCATCCAGGGTCGGCACGACCTTGCCGTTCGGGCAGAAGCTGGGCGCCGGCGGGGCGAGCTTCGGGCACTCGGAGGTCGCGGCGCAGGTCGTCGCCTTGTCGGGACAGCAGTCGCCGTACTTGGCGCAGCCCTCGTCGCACCAGCAGCCGTCCGCCGACTTCTTGCCGCAGACGCCCGTGCAGCTCGCCTTCGGGGTCGGCGTGGGCGTCGGCGCGGAGCACTGCTGGACCTTGTCCTTGCAGCAGTCGCCGTACTTCGCGCAGCTCTCGTCGCACCAGCACCCCGCGGGGGCCTTCTTGCCGCAGATCCCCTTGCAGGAGTCCGTGCCGTCGAACTTTCCGATGCCGCGCGGGGGAACCACGCCCCGCGGCGCAGACGCCACCTCGGGTTCTCCTTCCGTGCCTCCGCAGGCAGAGAGCCCCAGCACGCCCACGGTCACCGCTAGCCACGTTACCTTGCGCATCACGAGCCTCCCCGTACGTCCGTCGTTCGTTGGAGCCTTACCTACGCCCGGCGCGCACCTTTTTCAAGCCCCGAATGCGACGTCCTCCGCGGCCGAGTTCTCCCGCTATCTCCGACAGATCCGACCACTGGCCTCGCGCACCCCCGGCGCGACCAACGATGGACGTCCGCGGCAGGGGTGCGGTATCGTTTCTCCCTTGGTCGTGGAGGGTTTGGCGCGTTCGTGAAGGAGCCTCTCTACCAGCGTGCGTTGGCATGGCTTCGGGGCGGGTTCCTCGGGGCGGTCGTGCTCTACGCGGTCTGGCCCTGGCTCCCCTACGTGCACGGCGGCGCCCGCCCCCGCACCATCGTCTTCTACGGCTTCAGCAGCCTCGGGGAGGCCTTTCAGGAGAGCATCTTCCCGGCGTTCGCCCGCCGCTGGCAGGCCCAGACCGGAGAGCGGGTGGAGTTCATCAGCGCCTTCGGTGGCTCGGGGACCATTACCAATCAGATCATCATGGGCGTGCCGGCCCAGGTGGCGCTGCTCTCCCTGGAACTGGACGCCGAGCGGCTCGCCCGCGCCAAGGTGATCGCCCCGGGGAGCTGGCGCGCGCTCCCCCACGGGGGGGTGGTGAACCGCACCCCCTTCGTGATCCTCGTGCGCCCCGGCAACCCGCTCCGCATCCGCGACTTCGCGGACCTCACCCGTCCGGGGGTCCGGGTCGTGCATCCCGACCCGCTCACCTCGGGAGCCGCGACGTGGGCGCTCCTCGCCGAGTACGGAGCCGCCGTGCGCAGCGACCGCCGCAACCCGCGTGCCGGCCACGATCTCCTCCTCGGGCTCTGGCGCAACGTGGTGGCCCAGTCGAGCTCTGCCCGCGGCGCCCGGACCCAGTTCGATAACGGCTTCGGCGACGCGCTCGTCACCTACGAACAGGAGCTCCTCTACGACCAGGCCCGCGGCCGCCTGCACGGCGAGATCGTCTACCCGCGCAGCACCGTGCTCAGCGAACACACGCTCGTCCTCGTCCCGCAGCGCACGAAAGCAGCCGATCGCCCGCTCGTCCGGGCCTTCGTGGACTTCGTCTTCAGCGAGCACGCCCAGCGCCTCTTCGTCGAGCACGGCTTCCGCAGCGTGCTGCCCGAGCTCGACCAGAGCCGCCGACCGCCCTTCGTGGCCATCGCGGACCCCTTCGGGGCACGCGACTACGGGGGCTGGCCGCACATCAAACGCGAGATCGTGGACACCCTCTGGCGGCAGCAGGTGCTCAAGGAGCTCGGCCGATGAGCGGAGTCCCGAGCAGCCCCGCTCGGCCGGGTCGCGCCCTCGTCCCCGTCGGGCTCCTCGTGCTGGTGCTGCTCCCGATCCTGCTCATGCCGCTCGCGTCGGTCTTCATCTTCGCCTTCCGCGGCGGCCTCGGGGCGTTTCTCGACGCACTGCGGAGCCCCGACGCGCAGTACGCGCTCCGCTTCAGCATCCTCATCGCCATCGTCACCTCCGCGGTCAACGCGGTGCTCGGCACCTACGCGGCCTACGTGCTGGCCAAGTACCGCTTCCCCGGGGAACGGTCGCTCGGCATCATCGTCAACCTGCCGGTGGCCATTCCGACGGTGGTGGTCGGCACCTCGCTCCTGCTCCTCTGGGGCCCCATCGGCCTCCTCGGTCTGGCGCTCGAGCCCCTCGGCCTGCAGCCCATGTTCACCCCCGTCGGCGTCCTGCTCGCGCACATCTTCGTCACCTTCCCGTACATGCTCGGGGCGGTGAAGCCGCTGCTCGACGAGTTCGAGACCACCTACGAAGAGGCGGCCTACACGATGGGGGCGAGCCGCTGGCAGACCTTCCGCCACGTGGTGCTGCCGGCGCTGCGCGGAGGCATCTTTACCGGCTCTCTCCTCACCTTCGCCCACTCGCTCGGCGAGTTCGGCGCGACCGTGATGGTCTCCGGCAACCTCCGCCTGCGCACGCAGACCGCCCCCCTCTACATCTTCGCGCAGTTCGAGGCGGGCAACGTGGCCGGCGCGAACGCCGTGGCCGCCGTGCTGGCGGTCCTCTCCTTCCTGATCTTCCTCGTGCTCCTGCGCTTCACCGGCCGGCGGGACAAGGCGGGGCACTAGCGACAAGCCATGTCCATCGTCGTCGAACAGATCACCAAGCGCCAGGGAGCCCTGCTGGTCCTCGACCACGTCTCGGTCGAGATCCCCGACGGTCAGCTCTTCGTGCTCCTCGGCGCCAGCGGCAGCGGCAAGAGCACGCTCCTGCGCATCATCGCCGGCCTGACCGCCGCCGACAGCGGCCGCATCGTGCTCCACGGCCGGGACGTCACGGCGCTGCCCCCCCAGGAGCGCGGGGTGGGGTTCGTCTTCCAGAACTACTCCATCTTTCGTCACATGAGCGTGGCCGAGAACATCGAGTTCGGCATGCGCATCCACAAGACACCCGCGGCGGCGCGCGCCCGGCGGTCCGAGGAGCTCCTCGACCTCGTCGACCTCTCGGGCCTCGGCGGCCGCTTCGCCCACCAGCTCTCGGGCGGACAGCAGCAGCGTGTGGCGCTCGCCCGGGCGCTGGCCTACGAGCCCAGCGTCCTCCTGCTCGACGAACCCTTCGGCGCGCTCGACGTGAAGATCCGGCGGCAGCTCCGTCAGAGCCTGCGCGAGGTGCAGAATCGCCTCGGCGTGACCACCGTCCTCGTCACACACGATCAGGAGGAGGCCTTCGAGCTCGCCGACCAGATCGGCATCGTGGAGCGTGGCCGCCTGCTCGAGGTCGGCCCCTGCGAGAAGCTCTACAGCCGACCGCGCACCCACGCGGTGGCCACCTTTCTCGGCGAGGGAACGGTGCTGGTCGGGGCGATCCGCGACGGAGAGGCCCACTTCGGCTCCGTCCGCATTCCCTTCCCGGCCGAGGTCCCGCGGGACAAGGGGACCACGGTACAGCTCCTCTTCCGGCCGGAGCAGGTCGGCCTGGCGATGGAATCGCCCCCCGACGACCGGCCGGTCCTCGGCAAGGGGGTCGTGGTCGAGCGGACCTTCGTCGGGGCGCACCAGCGCGTCCGCCTGCGCCTGCCGCACCTGGCCGAGACGCGCCAGATCGCCCCGGCCCTCCCCTTCGGCGAGGAGGGCTTGCTCGTGGACGCGCTCGTTCGCGGAGACGATCCCCTCGCCGCGGAGGACTGGTGGGTCTACCTGCGCGGATGGCACGTGATGCTCCGCCGCCCCCAGCCGCGCGTCCTCATCTGCGACCCCGGAGAGGGACCGGTCGCGCACCTTTCCCTCGGAGCGCGCCTCGTGGCCGCCCTCGACGCCGAGGGAGTGCTCCTCGCCGTGGGGAGCGGGTCGCGCCAGGACGCTCTACGGACCCGGCTGCAGGAGCGCCAGCGCGCCTCCGGGCTGCTCAAGGTGGCCTTGGAGCTGGCCGAAGGCGACGTCCCGGAGCGCATCCTTGACCTGCAGGCGCGTGGCCAGTTCGACCTGCTCATCTTCGGCGAGCCCGGGCGGCGCGTCCGTCGCCCCGCGCGCTGGGGCGCCACCGTGACGGCGGTGGCCGAGCGGGCGGGCGTGCCGCTCCTCGTGGCCAAGGGGGAACGCACCTCCGTGGAGCGCCTCCTCATCTGCACCGCCGCCGGCGAGCCGGGGAAGCTGGACGTGCAGTTCGGCGGCTGGCTCGCGCGACGCCTCCGCGCCCATGCCACGCTCTTCTACGTCGCGCGCGCCCCCGACGAACCCGGCCCGATCGTCCAGTCGCACCTCGAACGCGCCGCCGCCACGCTGCGCGCCCTCGACGTGAGCTGCGACGTGCTCGTAGGCCGCGCTGCCACTCCCACCGAGGGGATCCTCACCGAGGCCCGTCAGGGCCAACACGATCTCATCATCCTCGGCCTCGCAGGTCCCGAGCGGCGATCCCTCTTCGGCCTGACCGACCTTCCCCGCCAGGTGCTCCAGGGAGCGACCCAAGGCGTCCTGCTCGTGCCGCCGCGAGCGGAGTGAGGTATCGCGCCGCAGCTCGGACGCGGGACAGCTGATTGCAGCGGGGGACACCGAGAGACGGCGGTCGTGGGCGCACGCGGGCGGACGGGGCGGATCGGTGGCACGGGGAGGATGGCTGGCGACGGGAGGCGGGCGAGAGCGCGGGCGGTCGTGGGCGCACGCGGGCGACGGGACGGATCGGTGCGGCGGGGAGCGCATTCTTGTTCTTGGTCTCTTTTCTTGTTCATGCAAGGACACGGACTTGACGTCAGGCCGGCGTTTTGCTAATATTAGCCTTATTCATGCTGGCACGCAAACGTAAATCCTCCTCGGGAGATGACCGGCCCTCGGGCAGTCGGCTTCCGGCGGGTTTTGCGAAACAGCTTCCGTTGCCTATGCGGGAGGCGACCGGGTGGGGCGGGAAGCGAGAGGGCGCGGGGAGGAAGAAGCAGCCGGGGAGCGGGCTGCCGCATCGGGAGCGACCGCTCCTGGCGAGCCGATTCCCGGTGCACGTCACGATGAAGGTCGTGGACGGGCTACCGAACCTGCGGAGCAAGAAGCAGCTACGCGCGATCGAGAAGGCCTTCGTGAAGTCGGCGGGGCGGTTCGGCCTGAACCTCGCCCACTACTCGATCCAGAAGAACCATCTGCACCTGGTGACGGAGGCCAAGGACCGGGGCGTGCTCATGAAGGGGCTGCGGGCGCTGGCGATTCGCCTCGCGCACGCGCTGAACCGCACCGTGGGCCGCAAGGGACGGGTCTTTCGGGACCGCTACCATCAGCACATCCTGAAGACCCCGAGCGAGGTGAAGGCCGCCCTCGCGTACGTGCTGAAGAACGCTTCACACTGCACCTCCTCGCTATTTGGGCGGAATCGTAAGGGTCAGCTGCTCGGAGG
>JADLHG010000001.1 GCA_020848905.1 Deltaproteobacteria bacterium | reverse complement strand
GCGAGCCACTTGCTCCTGCGCCGCGCGGTGCTATCTGGAGGGTGGGAGTGGGAAGGAGAGTGGGAACCATGGCAACCCGACAAGAGGTGTATCGCGAGGTCAAAGAGAAGCTGGGCGTCGTGCCCAAATGGGTAGAGCAGCTCCCCGACGGGGCGCTGCAGGGCTTCTGGAGCATGTCCGAGGACTTCTGGCTCCAGGAGACGAAGATCCCGAACAAGTACAAGGAGCTCATCGGAGTGGCGATCTCGGGCGCCACGCGCTGCCGCTACTGCGCGCTCTTTCACACCGAGGCGGCGCGGCTCTTCGGCGCCACCGACGCCGAGGTGGCCGAGGCCAGCGCGATGGGCGCGCTGAGCATGTTCGGGAGCACCTTCATCAACGCGCAGCAGATCGACTACGAGCAGTTCCGCAAGGAGGTGCGGGAGATCGTCGCGCACGTGAAGAAGAGCCTCTGACCACCGTTGCGGACGCACGGCCCGTCTGATGGGACGCGTGGTCCGCCAGCGCGCGTGGTCCGCTAGCGCGTGTCGCGAGCGGCGTCGCGTGGGCGGGTGGGGTTCGCGTCCCACCGCCACGCGTCGGCGCGGCTGTCAGGAGCAGGCTGGCCGTCGGGGACCCGCGCGTCCGGCCAGGGATACTGGAAGCCGTAGGGCACGCAGGTACTGCCGAACATGTAGCAGCGTCCTGCGGCGTCGCAGGCCTTCGCCACGATATGCCCCACGGCGCCGCAGCACCGTTGCTCGGGGTCCAAGCCTATGCCGGCTCCACACCCGTACCACCCGGGCTCCCAGGGACGACAGATCTTTTCCAACGTGCAGTCCTTGGCGCGATCGAAGTCGGCCTCGGCGCACCCAGCGGAGGAGAAACAGAGGATCACTGCAAGCGCCGCGCGCATGGCTCAGCTCACCGGGATGACGTCGTACGCGAAGCCTGCCCCGACGGCCATAGACCCGCCCCAACTCGGGCACCCGTTCCAGCCGTAGTACTGCGCCTCGATGACGTAGTCGCCGGTGGTAGGTGCCTTGAACTCGATAATCTCGTAGGCGTTGTCGTAGGAGTTCCCGCCCTGGCTGACCTGGATGTCGGTGAGCGGCGGGGGACTGTTTACCCGGCGCGCCCTGAGGTCGAAGTCGGATTGCACGCCGTAGCCGGGACATCCCTCCCAGGAGAGGACCGCCCGCACACGCTGGCCCGCGGTGAGCCACAGGCTGACCAGGGTTCGCTTGTGGGTCACGCTGTCGAAGCTGGTGGGGGTCCAGGTCTCGGGCGGGCGCACATGTCCCACGTACATCATCTGCTGGATCCGGTCGGCGTCGGGCACTCCCGCACCGTCCTGCTCATCCGAGTCCAGATGGTCGGAGTAGGATTTTTCACCGTGCGGGGCGACGACGTCGTGGGTGCAGTAGTTGTAGGGTGCGCTGATCCAACGGCTGCAGGCAGAGGCCATCAGCGCCGCGCGCGTGACCTCCGGCCAGTACTGGAAGAACGACGGCCAGCGCTCCTGCAGGAGGGTCACCAGCGCCGTGGCCGCCCCCGCGGCCAGGCTGGTTCCGACGTCGGTCATCGGGCCACCGCTCGGGGCATTGCTGGTCGTCACGGTACTCACCCCGCCGTGAAACGTGATATCCGGCACCTCGCGATCGCAGCCACTGCCCAGTCCCTCGCAGCTCGTCGGATTCAGCGTCGCCGTGGGATTCCAGAAGGACCTAACGGCTGAATAGGCGCCGACGCAAAGGACGTTCGAGGCCACGCAGTCCGCCACGGTGTCGATAGGTATCTGACTCGCCGACTTCACCACGGTCATTCCGAGCCGCGTGAACCGATCCTGGGCCGTGGGGTCCATGCGACCGTGCCCCCAGCTCTCGTTCACGAGAGTGACTCCTTGGTTTTGCAGCCACTCGAAGTTCGCCGCGTGGCTCTGCTGCACGTTGTTGGCGAAGTAGATCTGCGCCCGCGGGGCACCCCGCGCCCCGGGTAGCAGGTCGTGGCCGATCATCCCGAGGACCATGGTTTGATGCTGACCCGCGCAGTAGCCGCCGGGCCAGGCTGCGTAGCAGTATTCGGGCGCCATCGCCCCACGATCGCTGTCAAGGCAGACCCCGTCGCAGGCTGTGTGGCTCGTGCAACCGTGGACCTGCTGCGGGACCATCGCCGAGAAGTGAAACCAGGGGTTTCGGCCCAGGCAGTTGTCGCCGGTGAGCCCTACCTTGACTGCGGCGCCGTAGAAGTAGGCTGCGTTGATGTAGAAGGCCTCCGGGATTTTCAGGTCGCTGGTGGACGCCCAGGACTGCGCCACACCTTTCTGACCGCGCTTCGTCGCCGCCATCAGCTCGACCGAGGGATGGTCACGGAGGGCTCCGAGGAGAGCCTCCCTCGGGAGCCGGGCCTCGATCGAGGGCGTGAACTCGCCGCGCCAGAGGACCTGGCCGCCCTGCGCAGCGATTTCGGCGGCGACCGCATCCCCGACCGGGCGCAGCGCCGCCACGACGGCCGCGCGATAGGCTGCCCAGAGTTTCGGGGAAGGCTGGGTGGGTTTCGCCGGCAAAAGCGGAACCGCGTGCTCGATCTGAACCTCGTGAAGCGAGGTAGCCGGTGCGGAACGGAGCGCAGCGTGCAGACCAGGGGTGAGCTTGCCAAACTGGGACCTCTGCTGGGCCACCGCCTTGGCCACCTCGCCGGAGTACGCGACGCGCTTCCCGGCCGCATCGAGGTCGATCTTCCGCGTCTCGTGGGTCGCCGTGTCGAGAAGGACCAGCCGGTGGACGGCCCCGTGAGCAAAGGTCTTGGTGACGGCGTGCACCACGTGTTCGGTAGCCTTGAGATGCGGGGAGGCGAGCTGTCGGAGCGCTGTGGACTGCGAGGCTTCCTGTTGCAGGGCCCAGGCGTAGGGATCCGTGGCGCTGCGTTCCCATTGCCCGCGCGGACTCGTGGGACGACTACAGGCCGGCAGGCAACAGACCGTTAGAATGGCCAGGACGTGGGCCCCGGGACCAGCTTCAGAACGAACGAACGAACGAAGATCTCATGATGTTCCCCCTCGTGCGGTGTGGCTGCGCGCGCTCCCCTAGTCGCTCGCAGGGTCAAAACTACCGCATCGCGTACCACTCACGTGGCGACATGTCAATGCTGCGTCGCGTCCGCGCTCCTCGGCCGCTGCGCCGCGCGCTCGCCCTACACCATCCTCTGGGGGGGCTGAGCGCTCTCCTTGCCGCGGCGCGTGGCCATGAGCAGGCGCAGCCCCACTCGGAGCGGAGGAAGGCGTAGTACGGCACTCACCTACCGTCCTAGGAGAAGGTACACGGTGTGGCCGTCGCGATAGACGAGCAGCAGGATCCTTCCCCTGGCGGTCTCGCTCAGCTTGGCGAACTGCTCGGCGCTCGTCACCGTCTCCCGGTTGAGCTCGAGGATGACGTCCCCTTCCCGAAGTCCGGCGCGCGACGCCGGGCTCTCGGACGCGACGGCCTGCACCACGACGCCCTGGGCTAACCTCTCCGGGATGCGGTACTTGTCGCGCAGCATCGGGCTCAAGCTGGCCACAGTCAGCCCACCCAGCGAGCCATCGCCCTTGTCGATCCTGGCTTGCCCACCGATGGCCGTCGGCAGCTCTCCGAGCTCCAGCTCGAAGGTCCTGCGCCTGTGGCCACGCATCGTCTCGAGCTTGACCTTGGCTCCCTTCCCCGCGGCGGCGACGACGTTTCTCAGGCGGCTGGCACTGTCCACCTCTTCGCCGTTGATCTTCACCACCACGTCACCGCGCCTCATGCCGGCCCTGTCCGCCGGCGAGCCCGATGCCACGTCGCCGACGAGCACGCCCCTGGTGCTCTTGAGCCCCATCGCCCTGGACAGCTCCTCGGTCAGGTCCTGGATCGCCACACCGAGCCAGCCACGGATGACCTTGCCGTGCCTGGTGAGGCTCTCCACGATCGGTCGCACCATGTTCGACGGGATGGCGAAGCCGATGCCCTGATAGCCCCCCGTCCTCGAGAGAATGGCCGTGTTGATGCCCACCAGCTCGCCCGCCATGTTGATGAGTGCCCCTCCGGAGTTTCCCGGGTTGATGGCGGCGTCGGTCTGGATGAAGTCCTCGTAGTCGACGATGCCCATGTTGGCCCGTCCCTTCGCCGAGACGATGCCCATGGTCACGGTCTGCCCGACACCGAAGGGGTTGCCGATGGCGATTACCACGTCCCCCAGACGCAGCCGATTCGAGTCTCCGAACGGCAGAGGTCGGAGGTTCCTTGGCGCTCCCGCGAGCTTCAGCACGGCCAGATCGCTCTTCGGATCCGTGCCGATGATCTTGGCATCGAGCTCGCGCTTGTCCGCCAGCGTGACGCGGATCCTCTCCGCGCGCTCTACCACGTGGTTGTTGGTGAGGACGGTGCCGTCACTTCCGACGATGACTCCGGAGCCCAGGCTTCGCTCTCGGCGCTCCCGCGGCACATCGTGGAAGGGAAAGAACTCGTCGCCGAAGTAGCGACGGAAGAAGGGGTCGTTGAAGAACGGGGCGCGCATCTCCTCACCGTCCTGACGGATGACCTTCGTCGAGGAGATATTGACCACCGCCGGCAGGCTCTGCTCGGCGATGTCGGCGATGGAGACGTTCGTGCGGCCCCGGGTTTGGGCGAACGCGGGGTAGGGCACGAAGAGATCCGGGACCTGGGTTCGGGTCTCGCTCTCGAGACCGGCTCGTTGATGCGAGCAAGCGTTTGACCACACCAGCAGCGCGAGCAGTGCCGGCCCTGTGGAGAGACCTCCGGCGAAGAACAGCCGTCTCCTCATGGTGCACCTCCGAATAGCTAGCCGCTCGGTAGTCTCCTCATCCGCGCGCCTTGACCGGTATGAGCCTCGGGGACGGATCCTCTGCTAGTGCGTGCGCCGTTGCCGCGTCGATGCGACGGACACGCAGAGCGAGGGGTCGGGGCGGCGGTCCCGACCTGGACCCCGCGCCCCGACCAGGTGGCCACCCTCCGCTAGCTAGCGGCCTTCACCTGAATCTGCCGTGGCTTCAGCCCCTCGGACTTCGGTAGGTGCAGGCTCAGCACACCGTTCCTCAGGTCCGCGGCGATCCTGCGGCCGTCAATGCCGGCCGGCACGACGAAGCTCCGCCAGAAGTCGACGGCGTGGTACTCCCGTCGCAGGGCCTCGCCTCCCTGCGTCTCCTCCAGACGTGCAGAGAGGGTGAGTTGCTCGTTGTCCAGGTGGATCTTCAGGTTGTCCCGGTGCACCCCCGGGACGTCCGCCAGCAACAGGACCTCGTCGTCGTTTTCGTAGATATCCACCCGGGGCGCCGTCCAGGGCCGCTCCCGGACCTGTTCCGGAGTCTTGTCCTGATACTTCTCGAGCGCGTCTGACATGGGAAACCTCCTCTCGTCTCGCCCTCTGGCGATCGTTACGCAGCCTTCACGGAGATCTGCCGCGGCTTGGCCTCGGCAGCCTTGGCCAGCTTGACCGTCAGCAGGCCATCCTTGACCGTGGCAGCGGTCTTCTCCGGGTTCACCTTGCAAGGGAAGGTGAAGCTGCGAGAGAACTTCACGCTGCCACGCTCCTGCCGGTGCGCCGAGTAGCCCTCGGGCGCGGCCACCTTTCGCTCGCCACTCAGCGTGAGCTGATCCTGGTTCGCGGTGAGCTGGATGTCCTTCTCGGACAGGCCCGGCACCTGGGCCGTGATCACCAGGTCGTCACCCGCGTCGTACAGGTTCACCAGGGGCCAGGTGCCGGTGGTCAGCCGTGCGGAGCCGGGCCAGCGCTCCCCGTCGTACTCCTCGAAGATCCGACTCATGCGGCGCTGAAGCTCGTCCATCATCAAGAAGGCACGGTCGACATCACTCCATCGCGTAAGCATGGTTTACCTCCTCTGGTTTTCTATTCAGCGGGGCGGCGAAGGCCGTCTCCCGACGTGTTCTGGTGTCATCGGTAATCACGGAGGACTGCACGTCAAGAGCTCGACCGGGAGAGAGCGGCAGCCGAGGGAAAGGCGGTGCAGGGGCCTTGTGGGGGTGCGGATGGCCCAGGCCGGCCAGGAGGCACCCAACGGGCGACCGCTACACCATCCTCTGGGGGGGCTGAGCGCTCTCCTTGCCACGGCGCGTGGCCATGAGCAGGCGCACCCCCCAGTCGGAGCGGATGAAGGCGTAGAGCACCACGAGCAGCGCGGCGAGGACGGCCCCGGCGAGCCACTCGTTGTATTCCTGGCGGTAGAAGATCTCGCCCGTACCGACGGTGGGGATGGTGGCGGGCTGGTCGGGGAGGCCGTAGCGCTTGGCCAGCCGCGCGATCTGCACCATGTGGATCACCGGGATGCCGTCGGTGATGAAGCGCGTCATCACCGCATCGAGGCCCGCGGCTCCCGTGGGCGGCGTGCGATTCAGGCCCGGGCGAAACAGCTTCTTTCCGAGCGTGGTGCCGACCGAGGCCGTGCCGCCGCCGATGTTGATGTACGCGCGGATCGGCGTGCCGCCGGCGTGCTCGGTGTAGAGGCGCATCCGCTCCTCGACGCTCTGCTGGTAGTTCGCGGGACGGATCTGGGTCGTGCCGTGGCGCTGGATCGCCTCCTCGAGCGCGGCGCGCCCCTCGCGCGAGAGTCCGAGCCCCCGGTCCTCTACGCCCCCGAGCGAGGCGCCCACGGAGCGGAACGAGAAGACGTGGCGGTCGAAGAGCACCTGCTCCATGTCGAGCCAGGTGAAGCCGGGGATGTTGGCCCCGAACTGCGAGGCCGAGACGCTCGTCACCACCACGGGCTTCAGCTTGAGCGCCTGCGCGGCGGCGTAGACGGCGACGTTCAGGGCGGGAAACGAGCCGGAGGCGCCGACGGCGATGGCCTCTCCCTCCCGCACCCCGGCCTTCTTCAGCATCTGGACGATCACGGCCGCCCAGTTGGGGTTGGCCGACGTCTGCTTCGAGGCCAGAAGTCCGCTGTTGCTCGTGATGGGCGACATGGCGAGCCCGATGAGGCCCGTCTCGGCCGGGTCGAGCTCGCGGTCCACCGGAAGCTGGCGGTGCAGGCGCTCCGTCTTGAGCACCGCTAGCGCCTGCTGCGCGAGGCGCGCCGCGGCGAGCTTCTCCTTCAGGTAGGGCTGCTTGGTGCGCTTCTGCAGCCGCTCCACCGCGGCGATCCCCGCCAGCGAGAGCAGCGCGACGAGCGCGAGCACCGTGCGCGAGACCTTGCTCGGGCGCCAGTAGAGCTTCTTCATCCGCGCAGGTCCGTCCCGACGACGAGGATCAGCACCAGCCGCACCACCACCGAGACGGTGAGCAGGGTGGAGGTCGTCTCGACGACCCCTTGCCGGTCGAGCCAGATGGCGATGAGGCCGGGGATGATGTAGCCGATCACCGAGAGCTCGGGGCCCGGGTCCTCGACGTAGCCGCCGAGGAGCGCGCGCACCCCCATCCCCACGAGGTACCCGACGAGGATCATGAGCGCGGTGCGGCGCCGCCCGTAAAGGATCACCACCGACGAGAGGGCGTAGACCACGGCGAAGGTGGCGAAGCCCGCGCCGAGCGTCAGGAGCACGCTGACCGGGTTCGTCAGGTGCAGCGCGATGTAGCCGGGGACCACCATCCCCCCCGGCGTGACGCCGAAGAACTCGGAGAAGAGCAGGCTCACCGCCAAGCCGATGCCGATGGCCAGAGGAAGGAGCTCGATCATGCGGCGGCCTCGACCACGCTGCGGTTCCTGAAGTGACGGACGAGCGGCAGCCCGAGGCCGCCAATGTTCCCCATCCCTACCACCAGAGCGGAGGAACCCGCCACTTCGACGATGTCCTCGAAGATCTGCTCCACCGTGTGATCGTCGGCAAAGACGAGGCGCGAAACCTCGAGCCCCTCGGTCGCCGCGGCGCGGCCGAAGAGGTAGGTCCCGGAGCCGATGAGCACGACCTGGTCCGCCTGGGGCCAGCCGACGTACGCGCTGCCGAGCTGGAGCGACCGGTCGGGGCGGTCGGCGCGGCAGTTGAAGACGGCGATCCGCGTGGTGACCTCCGGGTAGCGCGCGAGGGCGATGCGCCAGACACGCTCGGTCGACTCGGGGTCGTTGGCGGCGAAGCCGTTCACGAAGTGGATCGTGCGGCCGAAGAACTGGACCTCGTAGTGCGCCATCACCCCCGGGTCGGGCTGCGCGGCCCACATCCCCTCGAGGGCCTGCTCCCGCGGGACGCCGACCGCGGCGCAGACGGCGAGCGCGAGCGCCAGGTTCTCGGCGTGCTCGATGTACGGGAAGCGGGCAAGCTCCTCGGAGGTCACGGACTGGACCTGCTGCTCGGTGAGGGTGACGCAGGCGCTCTTGCGGTCCGCGGCGCAGCGCTGAAAGACGTCGGCCAGGCGGCGTTCCGCGGTGAAGAGCGTCCCCTCGACGGGGATCATGCCGGCGAGGGCCAGCGCCACGCCGAGCTCGTCCGGGCCCATCACGTCGAGGTGATCGGCGCGCGCGTTGGTGATCACCGCGTGGGTGGCCCGGATGAGCTTCCACTCGCTGAGCCACTGCAGGCGCGGGCGGAGGGCCATGCACTCGACCACCAGCGCCTCGCACTCGTTGGCCACCGCCGCCGCCACGATGCGGCGCTGTTCGAGGATGTTCGCCCCCGCAGGGCGGAAGACGGGGTACTCGTGGCCGTCGGGCATGATCATGCGCGGCAGGGTGCCCGTGGTCTTGGCGCAGGTGCGGATTCCCCCCGCGCGCAGCCCGGCCGCGATGAGGCGGGTCACGCTCGACTTCCCGCGCGTGCCGTTGACGTGGATGCGCAGCCGGATGCGGCGGAGGCGCCGCCGGTGCAGCCAGAGCTCGACGACCCCCAGCGCCAGCAGCACGAGGATCGTGAAGCCCACGATCAGCACGAAGCGCTTGGGATCGATCACGCGGGTCGGTATGCCTCGGGTGCGCGAACCAGGACGTCCTATCTACGTGGTGCGACGCGACGCGGTCAAGCGTGACGATGGAGACGCGACCGCGCAAAAAAAAACAGAGGGCGGCCGAAGCCACCCTCTGTGGGCGTCGGCCACGGGCGCCGACGCGATCTCAGACACGAAGAAGCGCTTACTCGGCCGGAGCGTCGCCCTTGGCCTTCTTGCCGCCCTTCTTGGCGCCCTTCTCAGCCTTCTCCTTCTTCGCCTTCTTCTTGCCCTTCTTCTCGCCGCCCTCGGCGCCGCCCTCGTCGTCCATCTTGGCGACGTTGGAGGCAGCCTTCGGGGCCGCGATGGCGGGGGTGATGAGGGCGAGGGCACCGAGGCCGACGAACATCGACAGCAGCTTCTTCATGGTATCTCTCCTTCGTGGCCGGCATCTCGCGCCGGCGTTGGGAACGAAATGCAGGGCGCGTGCCATCCGGAAGCCCCTGGAAATTCGTCGTCGGGGTGCGGGGGGATCTCGGGGCATCTTGCCTCGCGCTGGCCCGGCCGATCGCTTTCGGCTGGCTCTGCGGATCGTTAGCGCCGCCGAGGCGGTCCTTGGTCCTGCGCCGCATTTTGCCCCGCGTGGCGGAAAGGGACGGCCCCCGCGACGAGGTTCTGGACGGACCTTCCGATTCACGCTATGCCATGGGCCCATAGCAGTGCGTCCGACCTATCGGAGCGTGGGAGGCGTCCATGGCTGGTCCTAGCCAGAGGGAGGTCGTGTCG
The DNA here is from genome assembly GCA_020848905.1 of Deltaproteobacteria bacterium. Taxonomy (NCBI): domain Bacteria; kingdom Pseudomonadati; phylum Myxococcota; class Myxococcia; species Deltaproteobacteria bacterium. The sequence goes on along the minus strand of JADLHG010000001.1, from coordinate 21,259 downwards.
CCTTCGCACGGCGATTCCGCAACGGGTTCGGCCCCGCACCTGCCGTCGCTCCACTCCCCGGTGGAAGAGGCGAGCCCCCAGGCGCCGATCATCGACCCGGACCTCGAGGTCCAGCGGCACGTCGCGGCCGACCGCCGCTATCCGCTCGACGTACGCCTCGAGGCCTTCGAGAACATCCTCGACTCCGAGGTGGGGGACACCTCGTTCACACGCGCGCGAAACCTGGAACGCGACTACGGCCTGCGTCAGCTCTACCTCAAGTTCGAGGGGAACAACCCCACCGGGACGCAGAAGGATCGCATCGCCTTCGCCCAGGCGATGGACGCCATGCGGCGGGGCTACGACGCGATCACCGTCGCCACCTGCGGCAACTACGGGGTGGCGGTGGCGCTCGCCGCCTCCACGGCCGGGCTGCGCTGCATCATCTACATACCGGACTCGTACCACACCCGTCGGGTGGAGGAGATGGTCTCCCACGGCGCGGAGATCGTGCGCGTGCCGGGGGACTACGAGGCCGCGGTACGGCTCTCACGCGAGCGGGCCGAGGCGCAGGAGATCTACGACGCGAACCCCGGCGGGGCGAACACGGCGCTCCAGCTCAAGGCCTACGCCGAGATCGCGGACGAGATCTACGACGAGCTCCGCGACGCTCCCGCAGTGGTGGCCGGCTCGGTCTCGAACGGCACCACGCTCGCGGGGATCCACCGAGGGTTTCTGCGCCTCTATCGCCGCGGCAAGACCTCGCGGATGCCCAAGATGGTGGCCGGCTCGTCGGCGGGGAAGAACCCCATCGTGCGGGCGGTGATGAAGGGCGCGCCGGTCTGCGGCGACCTGCGCCCCGAGAGCATTCGCGACACGGTGGTCAACGAGCCGCTCATCAACTGGCATTCCATCGACGGGGACCTCGCGCTCGCCTCCGTCCGTCAGACGCACGGCTGGGGGTGCGACGTGAGCGACAAGGCCATGACCGCTGCGGCACGGATGCTGCGGGAGAAGGAGGGGCTGAGCGTGCTGCCGGCCTCGACGGCCGGGCTCGTCGCGCTCCTCGACCAGCACAAGAAGGCGCCCCTCGTGGGCGACCGCTACGTAGTGGTGCTCACCGGGAGAAAGTAATGGCGGCGAATCCCCCTCTCGACGGCTGTGCGATCGTCTACTGCGAAGGCGCGTTCGGCACCTTGAACGGCAAGACGGCGCACGGGCTGGTGCGGCGAACCGCGCGCTACCGCGTGCTGTCGGTCGTCGATTCGCGGCACGCGGGCAAGGACGCGGCGGAGTTCCTCGACGGGAAGGCGCGAGGCATACCGGTCTACGGCCGCGTCGAGGAGGCGGTCCTCGCCGCGCGGGCGCAGGACACCCCGGCCACGCACCTCGTGATCGGCCTCGCTCCCGACGGCGGGCGGCTCGATCCCGCCGCGCGCAAGGACGTGCTCGCGGCGATTCGCCTCGGGCTGAACGTGGACGCCGGGCTGCACGACTTCCTCTCCGAGGACCCCGAGCTCACCGCCGCGGCCGCGTCGCGGGACGTGACCCTGCGCGACGTGCGCAAGCCTACGCCGCGGAGCGCGCTGCACTTCTTCAGCGGCAAGATCGAGCAGGTCACGGCGCTCAAGATCGCGGTACTCGGGACCGACTCGGCGGTGGGCAAGCGCACGACCGCCTGGGTGCTCGTGGACGCGCTCAAGGCGGCGGGGTACCCGACGGAGCTCGTGGGAACCGGCCAGACGGCCTGGCTGCAGGGGGCACGCTACGGACTGGTGATGGATTCGGTGGTCAACGACTTCGTCTCGGGCGAGATCGAGCACGCGGTCTGGTCGGCGTGGAATGCGGAGCGCCCCGCGGCGATCGTGATCGAAGGGCAGGGGAGCCTGATGAACCCGGCCTATCCGGGGGGGTTCGAGATCCTCGCCGCCGGCCGCCCCGACGTGGTGGTGCTCCAGCACGCCCCCGCGCGCAAGGAGTACGACGGCTTCCCCGGCTACCCGCTGCACCCCATCGACACGCAGATCCGGGCCCTCGAGCTCATCTCGGGGCGACCCGTGGTCGCGGTGACCGTGAACCACGAGGGCCTGCCGCTCGCGGAGGTCCCCTCGGCCTGCGCGGCGATCGGCAAGCTCACCGGACGTCCGGCCTGCGACGTGCTCCTCCAGGGGGCGGGGCCGCTCGTCGAGGTGCTGCGACCCCACCTCGCGAAGCGCGCGGGGGCGCGCGGATGACCACCCGCGGGTCCTCGCCCCGGCCGGGCGACGGCGGCGCTCCTTCCCCGACGACGAATCCCGAGGTCCCCGAGAGCGGCAAGGATCCGCTGCGACCGCTCACGGTGATCCGCCGGCTCGAGGTCGGCCCCGTCGAGCTCCAGCCCACGCGCCTCGTCTGCCCCTACCGGGTAGTGCAGAAGGAGGGGAGCCATGTCTTCGAGCTCTCGTACGTCTTCGAGGAGGAGGTCTTCACACCGGGCGAGCCGGCCTCGGAGAACCTGGCGGCGATGATGGCCGCGCAGGTCGCGCTCAACTACGGCCTCTTCTGCAAGGAGATCGTCTTCGCCGGGCCGTTCGACGCGGTGGACCGGCAGTTCCTTGAGGAGATGGCGCGCAACACGGCGCGCGAGATCTACGTGAAGAAGTTCCTCGAGCCGAACCCCTTCATCGTCGGGCCGGCGGCGAGTCTGCCGGTGGTGAAGCGCGAGAGCTACCTGCGGGCGGCGCTCTACTTCAAGGACCCGCCGCCCGTGACTGCGGTGCAGGGTTCGGAGGAGGGGGCGCGGCGCTGGGGGGTCGAGTCCTCGCGCCACGCGGTGCTCTCGAGCGGCGGGAAGGACAGCCTGCTCTCCTTCGGGGCGCTGCGCGAGCTCGGCAAGGAGACCCACGCGATCTTCGTCAACGAAGCGGGGCGGCACTGGTTCACGGCGCTCAACGCCTACCGGCACTTCGCGGCCAACGTGCCCGGCACGGCGCGGGTCTGGACCAACGCCGATCGGCTCTTCTCCTGGATGAAGCGGCACCTGGCCTTCGTGCGGCCCGACTTCGCGCGCGTGCGCGCCGACGAGTATCCGGTCCGGCTCTGGACCGTGGCGGTCTTTCTCTTCGGCGCGCTGCCGCTGCTGCGCAAGCGTGGGATCGGGCGCCTGATCATCGGCGACGAGTACGACACCACGGTGCGCACCACGCACCGCGGGATCACGCACTACAACGGTCTGTTCGACCAGAGCCGCTACTTCGACGCGGCGATGAGCCGCTACTTCCACCGCAAGGGTTTCGGGGTCTCGCAGTTTTCGATCCTGCGGCCCCTCTCGGAGATCTTGATCGAGAAGATCCTCGCCGAGCGGTACCCCGACCTGATCAAATTCCAGGTCTCGTGCCACGCCACGCACACGGAAGGGGAGCGGGTCCTGCCCTGCGGGGCCTGCGAGAAGTGCCGGCGCATCGTCGGCATGCTGGTGGCCATGGGGACCGACCCGGCCGTCTGCGGCTACACGCCGAAGCAGGTCGAGCAGTGTCTGCGCGCGCTGGCCGAGGGGGGCGTGCACCAGGAGGCGGAGGGGGCCCAGCACCTGGCGTATCTGCTCGCGCGCAAGGGACTGCTCCCCGAGGCGGCCGTCGGTCGCGCCAAGGCCCGCCCGCGTCCCGAGGTGATGAAGCTGCGCTTCGATCCGGAGCGCTCGCCGCTCGGCGTGATCCCGGCGGACCTCCGGGGCGCGCTCTTTCGCATCTACCTGCAGCACGCCGAGGGGGCAGTGCAGCGCAGCGGCCGGCTGTGGCTCGACTTCGAGCCGCTGAGCGACCCGGCGATCGCGACCCCGCACACCTCGGGGGAGGAACCGCCGGCGCCGCCGCCCGCGACCGAGCCCGCGCCGGGGGGCGGGCGCTACCTGCTGGCCGAGATGACCTGGCCCGAGGCGCAGGCGCGCCTCAAGGAGAGCGACGTAGCGCTGCTCCCCGTCGGCGCCATCGAGCAGCACGGGCCGCACCTGCCGCTCGACACGGACGCCTTCGACGCCGACTACCTCGCGCGGCGGGTGGCCGAGGGGTGCAGCGATCCGAAGCCGCTGGTGCTGCCCGTGATGGCCTACGGCGTGAGCTACCACCACGCCGATTTCGCCGGGACGCTCTCGGTGAGTCCGGAGACGCTCTCGCGGATGGTCTACGAGGTGGGGACCGCGGTCGCGCGCCACGGCGTGACGAAGCTCGTGATCGTCAACGGGCACGGCGGCAACGGGCCGGCGCTTCACTTTGCCGCGCAGATGATCAACCGCGACGCGCGGATCTTCACCTGCGTGGAGTCGGGGGAGACCTCGGACCCGGACATCTACGCGCTCGTCGAGACGCCGAACGACGTTCACGCCGGCGAGATCGAGACCAGCACCACCCTGGCGGTGCGGCCGGAGCTCGTGCACATGGACGAGGCGCGCGAGTTCGTGCCGCGCTTCACGAGCCGCTACCTCGACTTCGCCTCGAAGCGCAGCGTGGGCTGGTACGCCCACACCGCGCAGCTCTCGCCGAGCGGCGTCTTTGGCGACCCCACCAAGGCCACGCGGGAGAAGGGCGACCGCATCTGGGAGCTCATGATCAAGCACCTGGTGCACTTCATCGAGGACATCAAGTTCCTCACGCTCGACGAGATCTACGAACGACGCGTGTAATCGCACCGCCGGAAAACCGTCGCGCACCGTCGGTGAAAAATGACGCCGCGTCCAGGGGGGCGCAGTACACTGCGAGGTGATGCGGGTTACCTGTTTCCAGGCCTGGTCGGTGACGATGCGCCTGGCCGAGCCCTACACCATCGCCTACGACACCTTCGACTCGGCGACCAACGTCTTCGCGCGGCTCGAGACCGATCGCGGCCCGGTGGGCTACGGCTGCGCGGCCCCCGATCTGCACGTGACGGGGGAGACCCCCGAGTCCGTGCTGCGGGCGGCGGACCAGGTGATCGGGCCCGCGATCAAGGGCTCGGACCCGCTGCGCATCGCGATGCTCCTCGAGCGCGTGCGCGGCGCGGTGCCGAACCAGCCGACCGCGCTCGCGCTGCTCGACCTGGCGCTCCACGACCTCCTCGGCAAGGTGGCCGGGCAGCCGCTCTGGAAGCTCCTCGGCGGCTTTCGCGACCGCATCCGGACGAGCGTCACGGTGGGGATCCTGGGCGAGTCTGAAACGGTCGCGCGCGCGCGCGCCTTCGTCGGGCAGGGGTTCAAGTGCCTCAAGCTGAAAGGGGGGCTCGACCCGGTCGCGGACGCGGTACGCGTGGTGAAGGTGCGCGAAGCGGTGGGCCCCGAGATCGAGCTGCGCTTCGACGCCAACCAGGGCTACACCGTGCAGCAGTCGCTCGACTTCTTCCGTCAGACCAAGGCCGCTCGTCTGTCGGTGATCGAGCAGCCGACGCCGCAGGGGCGCCCCGAGCTCCTCGGGCTGGTGACCCGGGACGTGCCGATCCCGGTGATGGCCGACGAGAGTCTCACGGACGTGCGGGACGCCTTTCGCCTGGCGCGCAAGGGGCTCGTGGACATGGTGAACGTGAAGCTCATGAAGGTCGGCGGCCTCACCGACGCGATCCAGATCGACGCCGTGGCGCGCGCGGCCAGCCTCGAGGTGATGGTGGGGTGCATGGACGAGGCGGCGCTGGCCATCGCGGCGGGGCTGCACTTCGCCCTGGCCCGCCCGAACGTCAAGTACGCGGACCTCGACGGCCACCTCGATCTCATCGGCGACCCGTCCGCGAGTGCGGTGGTGCTTCGGCAGGGGACGCTCTTTCCCCAGAACGCGCCGGGGCTCGGGCTCGGGCGCGAGCTGTAGCGGAGACTAGGGTAAGGTTCGCGCCAGGAAGGCGAAGTAGGCCGCGTCGAGCGCGTCGTAGCCGGCCTTGTTCAGGTGCGCGTCGTCGGCGGCCACCGCGTACTCGGCCTTGAGGGCGCCGGCGCTGTCGGTGAGCACGGCGTACTGGTCGAAGACGAAGACCTCCCCGGGGTGTTTGGCCGCGAGGTCGGCGAGGTAGGCGTTCCACTCGAGCTGCTTCTTCTTGATCGTGGCGGACATGCCGGCGGTGGTCCACGGCAGCGCGTTGCCGACGATGAGCTTCAGCTTCGCGTTCGTCACGACCTCCTTGTAGACCGCCTCGGCGATCCGCTTGTAGGGGGTCAGATCGGTGTCGTCCGTGAAGTCCACGAAGCAGTGCTTGTACTGCAGCGCTCGGAGCTTTCGTCCGCCCGCCTTGCCCGGGAAGGCCTTGATCACCGCGGCCACCTGTTCGGGCCACCGCTGCACGTCCGGGTCGTAGGGCTCCCAGATGTTGTGCTGCAGGTAGAAACGACCGCGGCTGTAGCTCCCCTCCGCCTCCCAGTGGGCGAACCACCCCTCGGTGACGCTGCGTCCGAGGAGCGCCAGGTTCGTGCTCGTCGCGGCTCCCCCGTCCGTGCCCGGCACCGTGCCGTCGCTGGCGGGAGACGCGCCGTCCGCGGCGGACGCGCCGCCGTCGGTCTTGCCGCCGCCGTCGGTCTTGCTGCCGCCGCTGGTCGAGCAGGCCGCCCCGAGAAGCAGGACCAGTCCGAAGAACCCCGTCGCTTTCCCGTACCGCATGGCGCCACCTCCCTCGGATAGTCGGACGACGCGCCTCGTCGCGAGCCTTCGCCGGAGCGAGCGTCGGTCCGATCGCGGTGAGTATAGCAGCGGCTCGTCCCCGCGCTGAGACGCGCGCCACACTCGCGCGCCGTACCCGGATCGGGCCCTTCGGCACAGGCGGTGCGGCGGGGCGCATTTGTTGCCCGGGGCGATCGCGCCCCCTTACCCTCGGGCGATGGCCCGCCACACCAAGATCTTGCTGGGGCTGTTCGTGGGAGCCACCCTCGGGGTGATCTGCAACCGGGTCTTTCCGACCGCCCCCTGGCTCGCGGCGGCCCTGAAGTACGTGGCGGACCCGATAGGGACGATCTTTCTGAACCTGCTCATCATGGTGGTCGTTCCGCTGGTCTTCTCGAGCCTCGCGCTCGGGGTGGCCCAGATCGGGGACCTGAAGCAGCTCGGCCGGATGGGGCTGCGCACCTTCCTCTACTTCCTGCTCGTCACCACCTGCGCGGTGGGGATCGGGCTCGGGCTGGTCAACACCCTGCGGCCCGGGGATCAGGTCTCGCCGGCCACCAAGGACCGGCTCCTCGCCGCCTACGGCAAGCAAGCCAAGGAGCTGAAGGGCGCGGCCGAGCAGACCGAGTTCGGCATCAAGACCCTCGTGAACGTGGTGCCGCGAAACCCGGTGGCCGTGATCGCGCGGCCGAACCCGGACATGCTGGCCCTCATCTTCGTCGCGCTGATGGCGGGAGTGGCTCTCACCCTCATCGCCCGCGAGAAGGCCGATCCCGTGCTGCGCCTCCTCGAGGGGGTGAACGAGATGATGGTGGCGATCGTGGGGCTCGCGCTGCGCCTGGCCCCCTACGGCGTCGCCGCGCTCATCTTCAGCGTCACCGCCCGCTTCGGCTGGGACCTCCTCGCGGCCCTCGGGATGTACGTGTTGACGGTCCTGCTGGGCCTCGCGCTGCACCAGTTCGGGGTCTTCTCGATCCTGATCCGGGTCTTCGCCCGCTACAGCCCGGTGCTCTTCTTTCGCAAGGTGCAGACCGTGATGCTCACCGCGTTCTCGACCAGCTCGAGCAACGCGACCCTGCCCACGACCATCGCCGTCTCGCAAGAGAACCTGGGCATCCCGGCCCGCGTCTCGGGCTTCGTGCTGCCCCTCGGCGCCACGATGAACATGAACGGTACGGCGCTCTTCGAGGGGGTCACGGTGGTGTTTCTGGCCCAGGTCTTCGGCGTGCCGCTCGACCTGAAGGCGCAGCTCATCGTGGTGGTGATGAGCGTGATCACGGCCATCGGGGCGGCCGGGGTCCCCTCGGGGTCGATCCCGCTCCTGATCATGGTGCTGCAGCTCGTGGGAGTGCCCGCCGAGGGGATCGCCGTCGTCCTCGGCGTGGACCGCATCCTGGACATGTGTCGGACGGTGCTGAACGTGACGGGTGACATCACCTGCGCGGCCTACGTAGCCCGGACCGAGGGCTACCTCTTGAAGACCTGAGTCGACGATGCACCTCTCGAACCTCGACATCGGGATCGTGATCGGGTACCTGGCCGTCAGCCTGGTCGTGGGGATGATCTTCTCGAAGCGGGCCACCCGCAGCATCGACGACTACTTCGTCGGGGGGCGCTCGATGCCCTGGTGGCTCGCCGGCACCTCGATGATCGCCACGGCGCTCTCGATCGACACGCCGCTCGGTATCACGGGCCTCGTGGCGAAGCACGGCGTCCAGGGGGTCTGGTTCGCCTGGTCCTACATCATCGGCGGGGCGGGGGCCTTCGGCGCGTTCCTCTTCGCCTCGCTCCTCCGGCGGTCGCGCATCATCACCTCGGCCGAGCTGATGGAGCTGCGCTACAGCGGCAAGGAGGCGGCCTTCCTGCGGGCCTTCAAGGGCATCTACTTCGGCATCCTCACCACCTGTATCTCGATGGCCTGGGGGATCAAGAGCGTGCTCGTGGTGAGCCAGGAGGCGCTCGGCTGGAACGCGCTCCCGGCGCTCGCGGTGATCATCGCCATCACGCTCGTCTACACGGCGGCCTCGGGGATCTGGGGCGTGGCGACCACGGACTTCTTCCAGTTCATCATCGCCACCATCGGGGCGCTGGTGCTGGCCTACTACGCGGTGGATTCGGTCGGAGGCCTCTCGGCGATCCCCACGGGTCTCGCCGCGCGCTACGGGGGCGAGGCCGCGGAGCGTCTGCACTTCCTGCCGCGCCCGGGGACGGAGTTCTTCCAGACCTTCCTGGTCTTCATGACCCTCAAGTGGTGGGGGAACCCGTCGGGGGTGGAGACGCAGCGCATCGCCGCGTGCAAGGACGAGAAGCACGCCACCTTCGCGACGATGCTCTTCACGGTGGTGCACTTCGCGATGAACTACTGGCCCATGATCCTGGCCGCGCTGGTCTCGCTGATCGCGTTTCCGACGCTGCCGGCGGACAAGGCCGAGCAGGGCTACGCCATGCTGATGGTGAAGCTGCTGCCGAAGGGGATGCTGGGCGTGATGATCGCGTCGCAGGCGGCGGCCTTCATGTCCACCATCGAGTCGCAGATGAACATGGGCGCCTCGTACATGGTGAACGACCTGTACCGGCGCTTCATCCGCCCGGAGGCGAGCAAGCGGCACTTCGTGCTGGCGGGGCAGGCCTGCACCGTCCTGATGCTCGGCCTCGCGGTGCTGGTGGCCTTCTTCATGAAGTCGGTCCAGTCGGCCTGGTATTACCTGGCCATGCTCACCGCGGGCTACGGCTTCGTGGTCGTGGCCCGCTGGTTCTGGTGGCGCGTGAACGCGTGGGCCGAGATCGCCGGTCTCGTCGGGTCGGGGGTCGGGACCTTCCTCGCGAGCCACGTGCTCCCCTTCCAGAGCTACGGCACGAAGTACCTCTTTGCCGCCGGCCTCTCGATCGCGTCGTGGGTCACGGTGGCGCTGCTCACGCCGCCCACCACTCTCGAACGGCTCGGGGAGTTCTGCCGCGTGGTGCGCCCCTACCCGACGTTCTGGGGCCCGGTGCGGAAGGCCTTCCCGGAGATCGTCTGGAGCACGAGCCTCGGGCGGAACGTCGGGCTCTGGATCGTGGGGAGCGCGTGCGCGTTCTGCGTCTGCTTCGGGCTCGGACACCTGCTGCTCGGCAGCGTCGGTACGGCCTGGACGCTCCTCGGGGCCGCGGGGATCGGCCTGCTCGTGGTGCTCCGCTACTGGCGGCCGTAGTCGCTCCAGAGCGACCGGCCGATTTCGCACCTTCACACTTCTTCACGAACCGCCGGGTCGTTCCGCAACACGCCCCGACTAGCCTGGAACCTGACGGCAACGACAGGAGGCCAGGATGCTGGGATTTCTCATCGGGACAATCAGCTTGGTAGGGCTCGTGAAGGTGCTGCGCGGAGGCTGCGGCCGCGGGCACTGCCACGGGCACGGTCATGGGCACGGACGATGCGGCGGGCACCGGCATCGCTGCCATCATGGCGGCGGCCACGGAGGCTTCGGTCCGAGGCGCTGGCTGAACGGCCTCTTCGACCGGCTGGGCACGAGCGCGGCGCAGGAGAAAGTGATCGTGGAGGCGGCCGAGGAGGTGCGCCGGGCGGCGGAGAAGGTGGGCGCGGAGGTCAGACAGACGCGACCGAACCTGGCGTCCGCGCTGCGGTCCGAAACGCTGGACGCGACCGAGCTCCGGCAGGTCTTCGCGCGGGCCGAGGTGGAGCTGAAGGAGCTCCCCGACGCGCTGGCCGAGGCGGTGGTGAAGATCCACGCGGTGCTGGACGAGAGTCAGCGGCAGCGCCTCGCGCGCTGGCTCGAGTCGGGCGGTCGCTTCGCCTTCTTCGGCGGCGGACCGTACCGGAACTGCGCGTAGGGAAGGCCAGCGATGTCGGCCAGGCTTAGGCGGCCGGCCACAATTAGGTGTGCAGGGATCGTGGTCGACGCGCCCGGATGGCGAGGCGCGACGAGGGCGCATACCCGTCGGTACGCAACCGAGGAGCAACGAAGCCAGCCGGGATGCATCGGCCGCGAGGATGCACAGGTAATTGTGACCGGCCGCCTTACGCACAACCCGATCGAGGAGATGAGCCATGAGACGTGGAATACTGATCGCACTTCTGAGTCTGGGCACGGTGGGCGGCTTCACGGCGGGGGCGCTGAGCTTCACGCACTGCCGGCACCACCGGCGGGAGGCGTTCGAGCGGCACGTGGCCAGGGTCTGCGTGGAGGCGGCGCGAAACGCCGGCCCGCCGGCCGCGACGGGAAGCTCCCCCGAGGCGAGCTCGTCCAGGGCGTCGCCGACCGTGACGCCCGCAAGATAGCTGTTTAGAATCGAGTCCAGCATGGCCTTGCGGGTGCTTCTCATCGACGACGATCGGCGGCTCTACGAGCTCCTCGCCGACTACCTCGGACAGAACGGGGTGGAGCTCTCGCACGCGCCGGACGGCGCGACGGGGCTTCGAACGCTCGAGGGGGGCGCCTTCGAGGCCGTGCTGCTCGACGTGATGATGCCGGGCATCGACGGGCTCGAGGTCTGCCGGCGGATCCGGACGAAGAGCCAGGTGCCGGTGCTGATGCTCACTGCCAAGGGGGACGAGACGGACCGGGTGGTGGGGCTCGAGCTCGGGGCCGACGATTACCTGCCCAAGCCCTTCAGCCCGCGGGAGCTGCTGGCCCGCATGCGCGCCGTCCTGCGGCGGGCGAGTCCCCAGGCGGTGGCGGAGCGGCTCCAGGTCGCGGCGCTGGCCATCGACGTCGGCACCCGCGAGGTGACGGTCGCGGGGACGCCGGTGAGCCTGACGGGCCTCGAGTTCGATCTCTTGCTGGCGCTCGCGCGACGGGCGGGGCGGGTCGTGCCGCGGGAGGCGCTGCTCGGCGCTGCGGGGCGCGAGGACGTGGTGGTGAGCGAGCGGGCCGTGGACGTGCACATCTCGCACCTGCGGCAGAAGCTGGGTGACGACCCGAGGGCGCCGCGGCTGATCAAGACGGTGCGCGGCGTGGGCTACGTGCTCTCGAAGGAGCCCGCGTGAGGCGCTGCGGCTGCGGCCACTCCGGCAACTCCGGCCACTCCGGACACTCTCACGGTCGGCATGGGTGCAGGCACGGTCGGGGTGGGGCGGGCGTCCATGCCGGGTGCGGCGCTCACGCTCCGCGCGCTCGCCTGCGCCGGCGCATCTTCGCCTGGTTCGGGCTCTCGATCCTGGTCACGGGTCTCACCGCCGGGCTGCTGGTCCACGCGCTGCAACCCGGTCGGAGCTTCGGCTGGCACGAGGAGGTGCGGCGCGTGGAGGCGTTCCTCGGCGGCGAATTCGCTCGTCGCTGGGAGGAGCCGGCTGCGCGCGATGCCCTGGCGGCCTCGCTCGCCGACCACCTGGCGCTGGCCGTGCGCCTCGAGGACGCGGGGGGGCGCACGCTTCTCACGCGCGGGGGTGCGTGCGAGGGAGCGCGCTGGAAGCTCGCGCTCCGCGACGGCGCGCGGGAGCTCGGGCGCGTGGAGGTCTGTGCCGGGGCGGCGCGACGACGAGGCTTCTGGCGCATGGGGGTGGCCTTCGTCGCGGCCGGGCTCGTCCTGTGGGGGGCCGCGGGGCTCATCGCGCGACGGCTGACCCGCTCGCTCTCGCGCGTGGCGCAGGTGGCGGAGGAGATCGGGGCCGGCCGGCTGTCGAGCCGCGTGGAGCTCCACTGCCGCGAGCCCGACGAGGTGGGGCAGCTCGCGACGACGATCAACGAGATGGCGGCGCGCATCGAGGCCCAGCTCCGCGAGCAGCGGGAGCTTTTGGCGGCGGTCTCGCACGAGCTGCGCACGCCGCTCGCACGCCTGCGCGTGCTGGCCGAGCTCCTGCGCGAGGGGGCGGCGACGCCCGAGCGCCTCGAGCAGCTCGACCGCGAGGTGACCGAGATGGACGCGCTTGTCGGGGAGCTGCTGGCCAGCGCGCGGGTGGACTTTCAGGCGCTGAGCGCGCGCGAGGTGCTGGCCGCCGAGGTGGCCCGCGACGCGCTCGAGCGGGCCAGCCAGCCGGCCGACCGTCTCGAGGTCGCGGAGACGGGGCTGCGGCTTCAGGCCGACCCGACGCTCCTCGCCCGGGCGCTCGCGAACCTGATCGAGAACGCCGAGCGGCACGGGGGCGGCCTCGCGCGGCTCCGGGTGCGCCTCGACGGCCAGGGGGTCTGCTTCGAGGCCGAGGACCAGGGGCCGGGGCTCCCGCCCGGGGAGGAGCAGCGCCTCTTCGAGCCCTTCTATCGACGGCCGTCGCGCGCGGCCGACGGCGGGTCGCTCGGCCTCGGGCTGGCTCTCGTGGCCCGTATCGCCCAGGCGCACGGCGGTCGGGCCTTCGCGCGGAACCTGGAAGGGGGCGGCGCGGTCGTGGGCTTCGTCCTGCCGGGGAGCGGGGCGGAGCGGGCATAGGGGCGGTGCTCAAGAGAGGCGAGAGCCTCACCTGCCCTTCGCGCGCTCGCGACACTCCACGTCACCCGCCCCGAGATGATCGAACCCCTCGATCATGAGGCAGGTGGCGCGCCGGCTGCACGCCTGGATGTGGACCCCCGAGACGTGCGCGGGCAGCGGTTGCTTCCTGGGGAGGCCGAAGGCCCTGCGCACCTCTTCCTCGCTGAGCCGTTTGCTCAGCGTGACGGAGACCGCCTGGAGGCTGCCGTGTTCCCAGGCCAGGCGGATCTCGGTGGCGAGAGGATGTACCTCGTGGGCCTTCCCGCGCGGAAATGCGGGGCCTTCGTAGTAGGCCGCGGTGTTCCTGCAAGGGTCGCCGCGGTTGACGTAGCCCTTGAGCGAGCAGTTGAAACGCCGGTCTCTCGCGCGGAAGACCCGTTCGAGAAAACAGCCGAACTCCGTCGACGACGCTCGTGGCCAGGTCAGGAGATCCTGGCTGGAGAGCCGCGGCCCGGCAGCCTTCTTGCCCCGCGCCTCGCTCGCGACGCCGCCGGCCACCACGAGCAGGAGGGGCCACCCCCGGAGAATCGTCGTCCGCGTCCGCATGTATACCGTTGGATTATCGCACACGTCGGATCAACGTACGTCGAGGCGCGTGGAGCCCTCCCTGCCGCGGGGCGCTGACGCGTTCGCCGTGGGGCAGTGGTCCACTCGGGGCTTTGGCCGCATACCTTCCTTCGCGACGTGGCCGGAGGAGGCGCATGCGAGGCTGGATCGGAAGCGCGGTCATGGTTGTTTTGGCGGCGACGGGGTGCGGCAGCGGGGGCGGGTCGACGGCGGGGGACCTCGGACCGCAGCCGGACGTGGGGCCGGGGCAGGTTCCGGTGGGGGGCAGTCGACTCTTCGGCTGGCTCAAGGCCGGTGGCTACAAGGCCTTCGCCCCGGAGAGCGCGGTGCACCTCTCCATCGGCCCGCACGGGAGCGTGCGCGTGTACCTGAATCCGACGCTCGAGGGGTCGCTGAAGGCCTCGCGCGAGACGCACCCGGTGAACTCGGCGGCGGTCAAGGAGATCTACGAGAGCGACAAGACGACGCTGAAAGGGTGGGCCGTCTCGGTGAAGTTCCAGGCCGACAGCGCGGACGGGAATGGCTGGTACTGGTACGAGGTCTTGAGCGTCACCGACGGGCAGAGCCCCGTGGCCGACGGGCGCGGGCTCTCCGGCTGCGCGAATTGCCACGGCTCCGGCAAGGACTACCTGATCACGCGCTATCCGCTGCAGTGACGGCGCGGCGCCGGCGCGTCAGGCGGCCCGCTGGGTCAGCGCGAAGAGCAGCACCTGCGCGGCGAGGATCTTGACCACCATCGCCGCCGGGACCGCCACCGCGTAGCCGAGCTGCGGGAGGTCGTTCCCCGTGCGCTCGCCGGCGAAGGCCAGCACGGCCGGCTGGGTTTGAAAGCCCGCGAGCAGGCCGATGAGGACGCTGTACGGGATCTCGAGCACCCGATAGCCGAGGAGGAGCAGGCAGAGCGAGCCGAAGGCGGTGAGGCCTGTCCCCGTGAGAAAGATCCACAGCCCCTCGCGCGTGGACATCTGCGCGGCGAAGCGGTGCCCCGAGCGGACCCCCACGCCGGCCAAGAAGACGACGAGGCCCACCTGCCGCAGCGTCAGGTTCGCGCTGTAGGGCATCTGCCAGACCAGCGGCCCCGTGCGGCCGAGCGCGCCGAGCGTCAGCGCCACGAGCAGCGTCCCTCCGGCGGCGCCGAGCTGCAGGCGCCCGCCTCCAGGGAGCGGGATGGCGATCATCCCGACGAGCAGGCCGAGCGCGATCCCGAGGCCGAAGGTCACCACGTCGATCTCGGAGAGCTGTCGGTAGGAGTCGCCGAAGAAGCGGCTGACCTCCTTCATGCGCGTGCGTTCGCAGACCACGCGCACGCGATCGCCCAGCTCGAGCGGGGTGTCGCCGCGAGGCAGCACGTCACGGTCGCCGCGGCGAATGCGCGTGACGATCGCGCCGAAGCGTTCCTTGAGGCAGAGGCTCGCCAGCGGGCGCCCGACGACGTCGGGGCTCGAGACGAAGATGCGTCGGAAGTCGAGGGGGCTGTGCTCGAGCTCGAGGGCCTCGGCGCAGGGCTCGCCGAGGACGCGCGCCACGTCGGCGACCTCGGTGGGGTGGCCGACGCACGAGACGAGGTCCCCCACCTCGAAGCGCGTGTCTCCGGTGACGATCTCCCGGTGTCCCTCGTGCTTGAGGCGCGCGAAGCGCACGTTCCAGCCGCTCCCCTGGGCCAGCTCCTTGACCGTGCCGACGAGGGGCAGCGTGACGCGCACCGTCTGGCTCACGAGCTCGTCCTTGTCCTGATGCAGAGCGCGCGCCTCGGCGGCGTAGTCGACGCGAAAGAGGCGCTGCACGAGGTAGATGGCGAGCATCACGCCGACCACTCCCATGGGGTACGCGATGGCGTAGCCCACCACGGGGTCTCCGAGGGGCTCCGCCGCGCCGGCCGGGTAGCCGCGCAGGACCTCCAGCACCGAGGCGAGCGCGGGGGTGCTGGTGAAGGCCCCCGAGAAGATCCCCACGGCCACGCCGGGGGAGAGGTGTTCGAGCCGCGCCAGGCCGAAGGCGAGCAGCGCGCACACGCAGAGCACGAGGACCACCAGCCCGGACTGCTTCAGCCCATCGCGGTGCAGGGAGGCCACGAAATGCGGGCCGCTCGAGAGTCCGACGCCATAGATGAAGAGCACGAGCCCGAGCTCGTAGACGAGCGGCTCGAGCTTGATCGCCGGGCTCGTGGCGCTCACGGCCAGCCCGGCGAAGAGCACCCCCGCGATGCCGAGACGAAAGCCGCCGAGGCGCACCTGCCCGAGGAGGAAGCCGAGGGCTGCGATGACGAAGACGAGCAGAAGCTGGTTCTCGATCAGGTGACGCAGCATCTCCCCCTCCCGTCCGTACCGAGGGTCCGAGCGTAGATCACCTCGCGCGTCTGGCAAAGGCGCACGCGTCGACGGTGGGCGCGGAGAGGGTTGCCCGTTTGGCGTGGCGGGGCGATCATGACCTGGCAGGCGAAGCGAGGCATGAGTCGTAGCGCAACAGCAAGTCCTCGAACGGGACGGACGCGTCGGGTGACCGCGCGGTGCGCGGTGGGATGCGTGGCCCTGGCCCTGGCCGCGGGGTGTGGCCCCGGCGCCTCCGACCTGCCGCGCACCGGTGGTGGCGACGAGTCGCTCGCGCGAACCCCCTTCGCGAGCTGCGGCGGCGCCAAGCCGGCCGTGCCGACCTTCGGGAGCGGGATCGACGCTGCCGGAACCTACGTCGGCCAGGCGAGCTGCGATCCGACGGCCAAGCCGGGGGTCACGGCCTTTAAGGAGCTCATCCTGGCCACCTACCGCTGCACCAAGGACCTCGGGATCATCCGCGAGTGCTCGGTGGGCGGGCCGAGCGAGCACAAGGAAGGACGCGCGTGGGACTGGGGCGTGGACACCGCGAATCCGGCGGTGAACGAGCTGCTCGACTGGCTGATCGCCGCCGACGCGCAGGGGAACCCGCACGCCATGGTTCGGCGGTTCGGCATCATGTACATGATCTGGAATCGCCGCATCTGGATGGCCTACGCCTCCTCCAAGGGCTGGCAGCCCTACACTGGCGCGAACCCGCACACCGACCACGTGCACTTCAGCTTCACCTGGGAGGGAGCCCGCAAGCAGACTTCGGGCTACACGCTGGCGGGCGCTACCGACGGCGGCGGAGGCGCGGCCGATGCGGGAGGGCCCGCGGCTGACGGCGCGACCTCGAAGCTCGACGCGGCGTCGGGGAACATCGACTTCGGCATGCCCTTCGGCGACCCGCTCCCCACCGAGGCGGACGGGGGCAAGCCGGGGCTGCAGCCGCGTGCGGGTCGGCCCGTGCTGCTCGGGAACTGCGCGCTCGCCTCGGAGGTCGCCCCCGGGCTGCGGGATCTCTGGCCGCTCGCCGTTCTGGCGGGCCTCTGGCGGCGAAGGAGGCGCGCGGGGAGGGGACGCCTAGGCTGAGAGCGATCGCGTGGTAGACTCCGCCCCTTCACACCAAGAAAGGGGTACCACGATGAACCGGCGAGTCCTCATCAGTCTCGGGTTGTGTCACGTGCTCCTGGCCTGCAACGACGACGGGAGCGTCACGAAGGCCTGTACCTCGAACGAGCAGTGTCAGACCGATCAGGTCTGCAACATCCCCCTCGGACGCTGCGAGACCAAGACCGACACGGGCTGTCCGACGGTCACCTGCGGCCCTTCGAAGACCTGCTGCAAGAGCGGCGAAGCCTGCCGCTTCGACCAGTGCATTCCCACCCCGACCGCGTGCGAGGCCGACAAGAACTGCCAGAACGATACCTACTGCGAGAACAAGGAGTGCATTCCCTGGGGGCTCGGGCCGAAGGGTAACTTCAACGCGAGCTGCCAGGTCACCGTCCCCCTCGGCGTCTTCTCGCCGGCGCTGCAGTGCGCGTGGAGCGGGCCCGAGGCGACCGACCCCTACCCCGGTCACAAGAACGTCTACGTCACTCCGACGGTGGTGGACTTCGACCTCGACGGGGACCCGAAGGTCCGCAAGCCGTCGATCGTGATCGTCACCGACGCGGGCGAAGGTGGGGGGAGCGAGACCTCGGACTGCGTGGGCGACACCTATTACGGGGTGATTCGCGTCCTCGACGGGGAGAGCTGCACGCAGCAGCACGTCGTCGAGGGGGTGAAGGTCAGACCGTCGGTCACGCCCGCGCTCGCGGACCTCAACCTGGACGGGCGTCCGGAGATCGTGGCCGGCCGCTGCGGCGGGGGCCTCGTGGCGCTCACCTACAACCCGCAGGCGAAGAAGTTCGAGCTGCTCTGGACCTCGAAGCCGAACAACCTCGGGGCGACCGGTTACGGGATCACGGGGCCGTCGATCCACGACCTCGACGACGACGGGAAGCCCGAGATCCTGTTCTGGGGCACGGTCTGGAGCAACACCGGCGAGCTGCTCGACGGCGCGCTCGGGCAGCTGCCGTACTCGTACGGCCTCTTCCCCGTGGCCGCGGACCTCGACGGGGATAAGCAGATCGAGCTGACCAACGGCGCCCAGGTGTGGAAGTGGCTCGGAGGGAAGTGGACGCAACCCACCGCGGCCAACCAGCCCGCCGGACACGTGGCGGTGGCGGACTTCGGCACCTTCGGCACGGACCCGACGAAGGACGACCGCTCGAAGCTGGATGGCATCGCCGAGATCGCAGTGGTCTCGAGCGGCAGCGTGAGGGTGCAGACGATCGACGGGCGGGTCATCTTCGGGCCGGTTGCCTTCACGGGCGGGGGGACGGGGGGGCCGCCCACGATCGGGGACTTCGACAAGGACGGCCGGGTGGAGGTGGCCGTGGCGGCCTACTCGACCTTCAGCGTCTTCGACCCCGACTGCGTGGGGACGCCCGACGAGAAGACCTGCGCGAGCAAGACGACCACGGGGATCCTCTGGGCGCAGCCCTGCGAGGACTACTCGTCGAACATGACCGGCTCTTCGCTCTTCGATTTCGACGGGGACGGCACCGACGAGACGGTCTACGCCGACGAGTGCTTCACGCGCGTCTACGCCGGGAAGACCGGCGAGGTGCTCTTCTCGCAGTATCACTCGTCGTGCACCTGGATGGAGAACCCGGTCGTCGCTGACGTGGACGGCGACTTCAAGGCCGAGATCGTCGTGCCCAACAACACGAACTGCGGCATCGGGTGCGCGACGAATCCGGTGCATCCCAAGCACCCGACGAGCGGCCTGGCGATGGACCCCATCTACAAGGGGCTGCGCTGCATGGGGAACGCCGAGTGCCCCGGCGGCACCTGCGACCAGGGCTTCTGCCGCTGCACCAAGGACGAGGACTGCGCGAACGAGAGCCTCGTCTGCGGGCCGCCCGTCGAGGGAACGCCGGGGAGCGGAAACGTCTGCCGCTCGGCCTTCAAGAAGGCCTTCTCGGGGATCCAGGTCTTCAAGGAGAAGCTCGATCGGTGGGTGAGCGCCCCGATGATCTGGAACCAGCACGCCTACTCGGTGACGCACGTGAACGAGAACGGCACGATTCCGAAGACGTCGGACTGGAAGCAAAACTGGAAGCAGCCGGGCCTGAACAACTTCCGTCAGAACGCGAAGGGGGGGCTGAGCCGGAACGCCGGTTCGGACCTGACGGTGAAGGCTGTCACGCCCCCCACCTGCGACGGGGGCACGCTGACGATCACGGCGCAGCTCTGCAACCGCGGAGCGCAGGGCGCGGCCGCCGGCACCTCGGTCACCTTCTACGCCGAGGCCGCTGCGCCGGGAAAGGCGCTCTGCACGGCCAAGAACGCGAAGCCGCTCGACCCGGGGAGCTGCGAGACGGTCACCTGCACCGCCTCGAGCGTGCCGCAGGGGAGCGCGTTCAACGTGGTGATCGCGGCCGACGACCCGGGGACGGGGGTGAGCGGTCGCGTCGAGTGCGAAGAGGGGAACAACGGCTCGCTCTTCAAGGGCGTCTCCTGCGCCGCGCCCCAGCAGTGACCGCGGGGCCCGGCTGCATGGGGAGCTGACCGCGCTCGGCGCTCGAGGTCCCGAGGTCCCGAGGTGGCGAGGCCCCGTAAGTTGTCCCCCTCTCGGGGCGTGGGCTACGATCTGACGGATGAGCACTTCGAGCGGGCACGGGCGCGACGGGCGACCTCGAGTGGGCCTGGTCCTCGCCGGGGGCGCGGCCCGCGGCGCGTACGAGGTGGGGGTCGTCCAGTACATCCTGGAGTCGGTCGCGAAGGAGCTCGGCCGCGAAGTGCCGCTCGACGTGCTGTGCGGCACCTCCGTCGGGGCGATCAACGCGTGCGCGCTCGCGGCCTACGCGCAAGAACCGGGGCGGGTGCGGGCCGCGCGGCTCGTCAAATACTGGACCGAGATCCGCATCCCCGACGTGGTGCGGATCGACCTGCGGGAGGTGCTGGCGCTCGTCCGCGGGCTCGTGGGGCGGTTGCGCGGGCCGGTGAACGAGGCGGGGCGCCGAGGCGGCATCTTCGACCCGGCGGGGCTCGAGCGGATCATCTACAACGCGATCCGCTTCGAGGACATCGACCGCAACCTGGATGCCGGCCACCTGCACGGCCTGAGTGTGTCCACGACGCACGTCGCGACCGGCCGCACGGTGGTCTTTCTCCAGCGGCGGGATGGCGCGGTGCCCGCCTGGAGCCAGGACCAGACGATCGTGCCGCGCGCCGCACGGATCCGCGCCACCCACGCGCTGGCCTCGGCGGCGATCCCGATGCTCTTTCCGCCGGTGAAGATCGCCGGCGAGTACTACGTCGACGGGGGGCTCCGGCAGAACGTGCCGCTGTCGCCAGCGCGGCGACTCGGCGCCGACCGGCTGGTCGTGGTCAACCCACGCTACCTCTCACCCTCGGGGCTCCTGGCTCCCGACGCCGCGGCTCCCATCGCGGGGGTCCCGGGACCGCTCTTTCTCCTCGGCAAGGCGCTCAACGCGCTCCTCCTCGACCGCCTGGACAACGACATCGACCGGCTGGCCCGTATCAACGCCATCCTGGAGGCGGGGAGTCGGCGCTTCGGCGCCGCGTTCATGGGGGCGATCAACGAGGAGCTGGGGCACGCGCCGGGGAGGGGACTCCGGTCCCTGGAGGTGGTGCTCGTCCGCTCGTCCGAGGACATCGGCAAGCTGGCCGGGGACTTCGTTCGTTCGCCGCACTTCCGGCAGCGGGCGCCCGGGATGCTCGGGCGCGTGATGCGGCGCCTCGCCGAGGATGCCGCGACCGACGAGGCCGACCTGCTCTCGTACATGCTCTTCGATGGGGAGTTCGCCGGACAGCTCGTGGAGATCGGGCGTTCGGACGCGCGCGCTCGGCACGACGAGCTCTGTGCGTTCTTCGAGGGGGCCGTGCGAGGGCAGGAATGAGGGCTCCGCGCCGAATGACCTGCGTGGTGGCGGCCGGCGGCTGAACGGACGTTTGCGCGGTCGGCGGCTGAACCGACACCTGCGCGGCCCCGATGACCCCGCTTCAGGCGCCCGGTACCGTGCTCGTGGGAATCAAGCCCCGCAGCTTCCACCCGGTCTTGAGGAGCCAGGTTCGCGGTTCCAACACGGGTGGGTCTCCGTCGGGGGGCACCGGGCTGAGGTCCTTCCAGCCGTCGAAGTAGCGCGCCGAGCTGCACGCGTCCAGGTCCCGCCGCGGCACCCACTTACCGCGCGCGACGCTGTGTCTTCGTCCGTTCTGAAGCACAAACACGTCACAATGCGCGTCGTACCGAGGTGCGGGTCGTCCACTATCGGTGGCATCCGCTGCACGGCCGCGAGGTTCTGGTCTGCGTCGACGAGCGCTTCCCCGGTGCGCTTCGCTGCT